>CALWEP010000076.1 GCA_944377325.1 uncultured Lachnospiraceae bacterium | reverse complement strand
TGCCCCACAGTTTTTTCATTTTCATAAAATCCCTCCTTGCAGTTTGCTGCATATTTATCTGTCTTTATCCTATCATTTTATTAATTGCCGGTCAATTACAAATGAGAGTCCCTTATCTTACGATTTTATCAGCAGATTTTTTGGGAAACGGGGGAATGATGGGAACGGAAATTTCATATGGTATTATGACAGAATCAGGGGTATATGATATGGAAATTTATGTGGTCCGGGCCGGCGATACGGCCGCGTCGGTATCGGAAAGATTTCAGGTGCCCAGAGAGCAGATGATGTGGGAAAACCAGCTGGAGGAGGGAATTCCTCTGGTGCCCGGTCAGGCTCTGCTCATCCGCACCGGGGAGGTGGAAGGGGCGGCCCGTCCCATTCTCTCCATCGGCTATGCTTATCCCTTTATCCGCAGGGAGGTGCTGGAGGAGACCTTGCCCTATCTGACGGATGTCTATGTATTTTCCTACCGGTTCGACGGGGAGGGAAAGCTCATCGGGCCGGATACGCCGGATGACCGGATCCTGGAGGAGATCAGAGCCGGAAAGGGAAGTCCTGTGCTGGTGCTGGCGTCACTGGATGAAAACGGCAGCTTCGACCGGGAACTGCTTTCCTGGTTTCTGAATGATGAGGAGGCTCAGGCGTCCATTATCCACCAGGTGGCGGAGACGGTGCTGGAAAAGGGGTACAAAGGGGTGGACGTAGACTTTGAGTATGCGGCGAAGGAGGACAGTGAGGCCTTTGCCGGGTTTGTGGGAAAGATGAGGCGGGCGATCCATCATCTGGGGTATCCGGTATCGGTAACCCTGGCGCCGAAGACCTACGACGATCAGCCGGGGGCTCTCTATGAGGGAACGGATTACCGGCTGCTGGGGGAGGCGGCGGATCAGGCTCTGCTTATGACCTACGAGTGGGGCTACAGCCGGGGGCAGCCCATGGCGGTGGCTCCCGTGAACCTGGTGAGGAGAGTGGTGGAGTATGCGGTGAGCCGCATTCCCAGAGAAAAGCTTCTCCTGGGAATACCCAATTACGGCTATGACTGGCCGCTGCCCTTTGTTCAGGGGGAGACGACGGCCCGCAGCATCGGAAATATTGAGGCGGTCCGCCTGGCGGCGGAGTACGGTTCGGAGATCTTCTTTGACGAGACGGCTCAGACTCCCTACTTCCATTACCGGAAAGGAGAGGAGGCGCATGTGGTCTGGTTCGAGGATGTGAGGAGCATACGGGCCAAGCTGCAGGTGATCGAGGACTACGGACTGGCGGGGAGCGGCTACTGGCAGATCATGCGGATGTTCCGCGCCAACTGGCTCCTGCTGGCGGATACCTTCGGGATCTACAGGAGGACCATGGGATAGGAAAACGCAGTCAGGCTCCGGCGGATGGGAAACCGATCTGCCGGGGCCTGACTGCATCTGTCTTTCCATAGTATGGGCGAAGAAGTCAGAGAATGGTCACATGATAGGTTTTCAGCCAGTGGTTGAGCTGAAGGATATAAGCCATCATCTGGGGAGCGGCCATGAGCTGGCCGTACCAGGGGCGGCCGTAGTCGGCAGGGCTTAAGAGGAACTTTTCCGCCTTTTCCCGATCCAGGAAGGGGAGAATGGGAGAGGAGGAATCCTCAAGCATTCGGCGCAGAGCGTCTGCCAGCATGGCTTCGTAGCCGGCGTCATAGGTCTTGGGGTAGGGAGATTTCCTGCGGAACAGAATTTCGTCAGGCAGCAGCCCCCTGCCTGCCTCACGGAGCAGGGCCTTGACCGTGCCGCCTTTTGCCTTGATTTCCCAGGGCACGTTCCACAGGTACTCCACAATGCGGAAGTCGGCAAAGGGAACTCTGGCGGTGAGGCAGCCGGCAGCGGCGTCCCGGTCCATGCGGTTAAGAAGGGTCTGCATAAACCATCGGAGATTTAAGTAGGACAGGATTCTCCGCTCCGACTGAAGCTCAGTTTCATCTTTCAGAAGGGGGACCTCTTCTCTGGAAGCTTCATAGGCTTTTTTCGCGTAGCCGTCCATATCCAGCTCTTTGACGAAGCTGTCCTTTAAAAGCACCTTTCTGGCGTCCATATCCGGGCTCCAGGGGAAGGTGCGGGCCCGGAAACGCTCCGGCCGGTGGAACCAGGGATAGCCGCCGAAGATCTCGTCGGCGCATTCTCCCGTAAGGGCTGCCCGGCACCGGCTCCCCACCTGGCGGCAGAAAAAGAGCATGGAGGAATCCACGTCGGCCATGCAGGGAAGGCCGTGAGCCTCCGCAGAAGCGGCAAGGGCGTCGAACTGATCCCGGGAGGTACAGGTGAGAACGTGATGATCCGAGTCCAGAAACCGTACCATTTTCTGAACGAACGGGGCATCCAGGGAAGGCTGATAGGAGGAAGGACGGAAGTACTTTTCGCTGTCCTGAAACTCAAAGGAAAAGGTGGTCAGACGCCGGTTCTGCTTCTTCAGCTCATTGGCGCAGAGAGCGGAGACCAGAGAGCTGTCCACGCCTCCGGAGAGGAAGGCGCATACGGGATACTCCGGCTTCAGCTGCCGCCTGACGGCATCTTGGATGAGGAAGGCGGTTTTTTCCACAGTTTCCCCTTCGCTGTCTTCATGGGGCAGGCTTTCCAGCTGCCAGTAGGTCAGGTCTTTGACTCCTTCCGGGGAAATGCGCAGGAAATGGCCGGGACGGACTTCCCATATACCCTGGAATACCGCTTTCCCCGGGGTTCTGGCAGGACCTAGGGCAAAGACCTCGTTTAAGCCGTCCCGGTCCAGACGGGCAGTTACTCCCGGATAGGAGAGCAGAGCCTTGATTTCCGAGGCAAAGAGAAATTCCTCTTCCAAAAAGGTGAAAAACAGAGGCTTGACGCCCAGCCGATCCCGGAACAGGAGCAGCGTGTTGTTCTGCCGGTCATAGACGGCGGCGGCAAATACTCCGTTCACCTTTTTTATAAAATCCGCGCCCAGAGCGAGAGAGCCGGCCAGCATCACCATGGCGTCTCCCGGGCAGTCTAAACCGTCCGGAGCGGCGGAAAATTCCTGCTCCAGCTCTTTTTTATTGTACAGCTCACCGTCCATGACCAGAGCGCAGGAGAGGTCTCCCCGGCGGAGAAAGGCCGGCTGATGTTCCCGCCTGTCTGCGGCTGATTTTTTTCCGTGGGCCGGAGGCAGGGCGGCCAGCCTGGTATGAGCCAGGCCGCAGTGGGCGGAAAGATAAGTTCCGCTGTCGTCCGGTCCCCGTCCCCGCAGCTGGCGCTGAAAGAGCCGCAGCTGACGGTGGGAGGCTTCCTCTCCTTTCATAAAATCCTTTTCCGGATGGTAAAATCCTGCGATACCGGACATAAAAAAGCTCCTTTCTATATGATTATAAGAGAATGCAGGCGCAGACGAACACGGCGGCAAAGCCCAGAAAAACCGGCAGGAGATTTTTTCTGGCCAGCTCCAGGGGACTGACGCCGCAGATGGCGGCGACTGGAATAATTCCCCAGGGGACGATGGTTCCGCCTCCCACAAATATGGCGGAGATCTGTCCCAGGGCTGCCAGAATGGGAACGGACGAGCCGGTGGCGGATCCGAAGGTGGCCGCCAGGGAACCGGTGAGGGGAAGACCGGAAAAACCGGAACCGTCCAAGCCGGTCAGGCCTCCCACCGCCAGCTCCAGAGCTGCCGCCGCATACCGGTTGAGGGGAACGTGGCGGGCCAGCCATACGGCCCAGTCAGTCATGATCCCGGAGGTTTGGGGAATGCCCATGATGGAGCTGATTCCTTCTCCGCCCAGGAAGAAGAAGGCGCCGATGACGATCACCGGGGCGAAGATGCGGATGGCGAAAAGAAAGCCGTCGGTGAGGTAGCCGGTGATTTTTTCCAGGCACTGCTTTCCAAAGCCTGCGGCAGAGCCGACGCACATGAGAATCACCGCCGTTCCGGAGACAATGCTGGTGGCTTCGCCTCCGCTCAGATGAAACAGCACCATGAAGATAATGTCTGCCAGGAAGGCCAGAGGAGTGAGAACGGCCAGAATCACGGCTGCAGGGGAAGGGGGAGCCGTTCCGGCCTCTTTTTCGATTCCGGCAGGCTCCGGGGAGGCCGAGGAGATTTGCTTTCGGTTCAGCAGGAAGGCGGACAGGACGGTCACCCCGCCCATGACCCAGAACAGATATTTCCCTTCGGACAGAACGGCGGAGGTTTCTATGCCGGCAGCGCCTGCGGAAATGGCCGGCGCTCCCTGGATCACCAGATCGTAGCTTAAGGCTACGCCGTGTCCGAACAGGTTCATGGCCATGGCGGCAAACAGGGGATTTAGTCCGGCCTTCACCGCAAAGGGAAGCATAATGGCCCCTACCAGGGCGACAGAGGGAGACGGCCACAGGAACAGGGAAAAGAGAAGCATGGAAAAACCCAGAATCCACCAGGTGAGAGCCGGAGTTTTCATCACCCCTGCCATGGGGGTCATGAGAAGGCGGTCGCTTCCCAGCTCGGAGAGACATCCGGAAAGGGCGGTGACCAGGGCAATGGTGGCGATAATTTCCATAAACTGGTTGGCAGCGTAAAGAATGGCCCGGAATACTACCTGGATGCCTCCGATCATGCTTCCTAGGCCGACGGCCCCCAGCAGGAAGAGAAAGGCGATGCAGACAGCGGGCGTATCCTTTCTCAAGACCATCACGCCCAGGATTACGATGACGCCGATCAGGTACAATATATGCAGAGGAGTGAGCAGGATTGCGTCAGGCATGGAGATTCCTCCCGTATTTTATTCAGTATATCTTATATATATGTAGGAAAAAGCCGTTGCGGAACGGAAAGGGGGCGGGTATAATAGACCAATGAAGACAGGAGGCGGTAATATGGAAAAAGAACCCATACTGATCAGTGCCTGCCTGCTGGGACTTTCCTGCCGCTATGACGGCTGCGGGAAGACCTACGCGGGCATAGACGGTCTGCAGGAGCTCTGCGCCATGGTTCCGGTGTGCCCGGAGCAGATGGGCGGTCTGTCCACTCCCCGGACGCCGGCGGAGAGAAGAGGAAACCTGGTGGTCACTGCGGCGGGAACGGATGTGACGGAGCAGTATGAACGGGGGGCGGAACAGACCCTGAAGCTGGCGGAGCAGTTCGGCTGCCGGGCAGCCCTTCTGAAGGAAAAAAGTCCTTCCTGCGGCTGCGGCCGGATCTATGACGGAACCTTTTCCGGAACGCTGACGGGAGGAGACGGCGTAACTGCCCGGCTTCTTTTGGAGCATGGAATCGAAGTCTTCGGGGAGAATCAGCTCGACAGGCTGAAAGAGCGCCTGAACGGGCGAAAGGAAGAGAGGTCAGAGTAATGAGAGAGACAAAGGTGACGAGAGAGCAGGCGCTGGACCTGCTTAGGAAATACAATCAGGAGCCGTTCCACATTCTGCACGGCCTGACGGTGGAGGCGGTGATGCGCTGGCAGGCGGAGCACTCCGGACGGGAGGACGAGGCGGATTTCTGGGCCATGGCCGGACTGCTTCACGATGTGGACTTTGAGAAATATCCTGACGAGCACTGCCAGAAGGCTCCCGAGCTTCTGGCTGAGGTGGGAGCCGAGCCGGAGCTGGTGAGGGCCATTGTATGCCACGGCTACGGACACCGGGTGGAGATAAAGCCGGAAGATGAGATGGAAAAGTTCCTGTTTGCCTGCGACGAGCTGACGGGACTGATCGGAGCGGCCGCCAAGATGCGCCCCTCTAAAAGCTGTACGGATATGGAGCTTTCCAGCCTGAAAAAGAAATTCAAGGACAAACGGTTTGCCGCCGGCTGCTCCAGAGACGTGATCAGAAACGGAGCGGAGATGCTTGGCTGGACCCTGGACGAGCTGATGGAGAAGACTCTGGAGGCCATGAAAGCCAGTGAAAGTGCGGTAAATCAGGAAACAGCAGACTTGACAGGGCAGGAAAAATAGAGTATGATTCCCCTAAAATGTCAAAAAGTTTGAGGAGATAACGCAGAAAATGAAGATAGTTGTAAAGTTTGGCGGCAGCTCCCTTGCCAGCGCGAAGCAGTTTAAGAAGGTAGGAGACATCATTCGCGCCGACAAAAACAGAAGATACGTAGTGCCGTCCGCACCCGGAAAGAGAAATGACAAGGATGAAAAGGTCACGGATCTGCTCTACCAGTGCTATGACGCCGCGTCTCAGGGGAAGAGCTATAAAAAGATTCTGGACAAGATCCGGGAGCGCTATGAGGAGATCATCAACGGACTGGATCTGAACCTGAATCTGGACCATGAGTTTCAGGTGATCGAGGAAAATTTCCTGGCAGGCATCGGCAGAGACTATGCCGCCTCCAGAGGAGAATATCTGAACGGCATTCTGATGGCCGCTTATCTGGGAGTGGAATTTATCGACGCAGCCGAGGTGGTGTTCTTTGACGAAAACGGCAACTTCCTTTCCGAGGAGACCAACCAGGAGCTGGAGGAGAGACTGACTCATACGGAGCGGGCGGTAATTCCCGGCTTTTACGGCTCCGCGAAGGACGGAAGCATCCGCACCTTTTCCAGAGGCGGCTCCGATATCACCGGATCCATCGTAGCCCGGGCCATTCATGCGGATCTCTATGAAAACTGGACGGACGTATCAGGATTTCTGGTGGCAGACCCCAGGATCGTGGAGGATCCGGAGGTGATCGAGACCATCACCTATAAGGAGCTGAGAGAGCTTTCCTACATGGGAGCCAGCGTTCTTCATGAGGACGCCATCTTCCCCGTGCGCAAGGAAGGAATCCCGATTCACATCCGCAACACCAACCGTCCCCAGGACAAGGGAACTCTGATCGTGGAGAATACCTGCAGAAAGCCTAAGCACATCATCACGGGAATCGCAGGAAAGAAGGGCTTCTGCTCCATGTACATAGAGAAGGCCATGATGAACTCCGAGGTAGGCTTCGGCAGAAAAGTGCTGGGCGTGCTGGAGGATCAGGGCATTTCCTTTGAGCATATGCCTTCCGGCATTGATACCATGACCCTGTTTATCCATCAGACCGAGTTTATGGCCCATGAACAGCAGGTGATTGCCGGAATCCACCGGGCAGCGGCTCCTGACTATATCGACCTGGAGTCGGATCTGGCTCTGGTGGCCGTAGTTGGGAGAGGGATGAAGGGCAGCCGCGGTACGGCGGCCAGAGTGTTCGCAGCCCTTGCCCATGCGCGGATCAATATCAAGATGATCGACCAGGGCTCCAGCGAGTCCAACATTATCGTAGGCGTGCGGAACGAGGACTTTGAAGACGCGATCCGGGCGATCTATGACGTATTTGTGACAACAGAGCTGTAAACGAACGGCAGACAGCAGCCGCAGGGAAACAGAAATGACAGGGATGCCGGTCCGGCGAGGGAAATTTTTCGCCGGAAGGCATCCTTTTTTGACGGAGAAAGCAGCAGGAGGAATCATGAGCAGAGTGGGGATCATCGGCGGCGGAGCCGCAGGAATGATGGCGGCCGCGGCCGCCGCCATGGATGGAAATGAAGTGCATATTTTTGAAAAAAATGAAAAGCTGGGGAAAAAGATCTATATTACGGGAAAAGGCCGGTGCAATGTGACCAACGCCTGCCCCCAGGAGGATTTTTTCCGGAATGTGGTCACCAACGGAAAATTTCTGTACAGCAGCTTTTACGGCTTTACCAATCAGGACATCATGGACTTTTTGGAGAAGGCCGGCTGTCCGCTGAAAACGGAACGGGGGCAGAGGGTATTTCCTGTTTCCGACAAGTCCTCCGATGTGATCCGCGCCCTGTCTTCCAGCCTGGAGCGGCTGGGGGTGAAGGTTCACCTGCGCCGGGAGGCGGAGGGACTTCTGACGGAAGGAGGCCGGTGCGTGGGGCTGCGGCTGAAGGACGGAAGAGAGGAGCGGTTCGACCGGGTGATCGTGGCTACGGGAGGCTTATCCTATCCCACCACAGGATCTACGGGAGACGGCTACCGGTTTGCGGAGGAGACCGGCCATAAGGTGACGGAATGCTCTCCCGCCCTGGTGCCTTTTATCACAGAAGGGGATACGGCCCTCCGGCTTCAGGGACTGGCCCTGAAAAATATCGAAGCTTCCGTGTATAAGGGAAAGAAGCTCCTTTACAAGGAATTCGGAGAGATGCTGTTCACCCATTTCGGTGTGAGCGGTCCGGTTCTCCTCTCCGCCAGCAGCTACGCAGCCAAGACCATTCGAAAGGAGCCGCTTACGCTGTCCATCGATCTGAAGCCGGCCCTTACGCCGGAGCAGCTGGATGCCAGACTGGTGCGGGAATTTGAAGGGCAGCAGAATAAGCAGTTCAAAAACTCCCTGGGAGGTCTGCTTCCCTCAAAACTCATTCCGGTGATCATCGAGCGGTCTGCCATTGATCCGGAAAAGAAGGTGAACGAGATCACCAGACAAGAGAGGAGGCAGCTTTTGGAGGCCTTAAAGGATTTCCGCATGACCCTTACGGGCCTGCGGGGCTACAATGAGGCCATCATCACCCAGGGAGGCGTTTCCGTAAAGGAGGTAAATCCGTCCACCATGGAGTCCAAGCGGCTGCCGGGGCTTTA
>CALWEP010000075.1 GCA_944377325.1 uncultured Lachnospiraceae bacterium | reverse complement strand
GGAAGCTTTATGGGCCGCCTGTTCTGCGTGAATCCGGCAGGAAATCTGTCTTCCTGTCTGGAGCAGGGCAGGGGGGCGGTGTTTTTTTCCGCCACCCTGCTGCCGGTGAATTATTATAAGGAGCTGCTCACCGGGAACAGAGAGGAGTACGCAGTGTACGCCCATTCTCCGTTTCCCAGGGAAAACCGCCTGCTGCTGGTGGCCTCCGACGTGAGCAGCAGATATACCAGGAGGAACCGGCGGGAATACGAGCGGGTGGCGGAATACATCCGCCGGATCGCCGGCGGACGGGCGGGAAACTATATGGTATTCCTGCCGTCCTATCAGTACCTGGACCAGATCCGGAAGGTTTTTGAGGAACAGGGGGCGGAATTTGACTGGACGGTGCAGAAGAGCCGTATGGGAGAGAAGGAGAGAGAGGAATTTCTGGAGCAGTTTGAGGGAGAGCGGACCAGACCCTTTGTGGCTCTGTGCGTCATGGGCGGAATGTTTTCCGAGGGGATCGACCTGAAGGAGGAGAGGCTCATCGGTGCGGTGATCGTAGGCACCGGACTGCCTCAGGTGAACACGGAGCAGGAGATTCTGAAGCAGTATTTTGATGAAAAGGAGAAGAGAGGCTTCGATTTTGCCTATCAGTACCCGGGAATGAACAAGGTTCTCCAGTCGGCCGGAAGAGTGATCCGGACGGCCAGAGATAAGGGAGTGATCGCGCTGCTGGACGAGCGGTTCCTGGGCAGCGGCTGCCGGGAACTGTTTCCCAGAGAGTGGTCCGATTATCAGGTGGTGAATCTGGAGAATGTGGAGTCTGCGGTGAAGCGGTTCTGGAAGCAGGAGGAGAATCAATGAACGTAAAGGATTATGAATATATTGTGGAGATCTCCCGGAGGAGGAGCCTGTCGGAGGCGGCAGACCGGCTGTGCATCACTCAGAGCGCGCTCACAAAATTTGTGCAGAGGGTGGAGGCGGAAATGGGGACGCCTCTGTTCAAGCGGATCGGAAAGCGGTTCGTCCTCACGCCTATCGGTCAGATGTATGTGGCCAAGGGACAGGAAATCCTTCGTCTGGACCGGGAAATGCAGGATGAACTGCAGAAAATGAGAGCGGATGGAGAGGGGGCCATCCGGCTGGGCTATTCCATGGGCCAGAGCAGCTTTATTATCAGCTGCCTGCTGCCCGAATTTTACAGAAGGGAAAGCGCCACCGCCGTGAGCCTGAAGGAGGACAGCTCCTCCGGCCTGATTCGGTCGGTGGAAAACGGGGAACTGGATCTCTGCCTTGCCTACTGCCGGGAGGAGAAGCCGGGCCTTGCCTGCATTCCTTTGACGGAAGCAAGGCTGTCTCTGGCCGTTCCCCGCCGTTCCCGGCTTCTTCGCCTGGCAGCGGTTCGGGAGGACAGCCCCCATCCGGTGCTGGAGCACAGGGAATGGCTGGAGGAGCCGTACATCCGTCTGGCTGCCTTTACCCAGTCCGGAAGGCTGGCTCAGGAGTACTTTCAATCCATGGGGATCTGGCCGAAGAACAGACTTTATGTGGAAAACGTGAGGAGCGCTCTGGGAGCGGTGGAAAACGGACTGGGCAACTGCATATTGGCGGAGGATCCTCACCCCGGCTTTCAGCTGGAGTACTTAAGTCTACCCGGACTGAAAGGAGAGAAGCAGACCGCCAGCCTGATTATGAGGAAAGGAGAGTATGAGACAGAGGCACTCCGGCTGCTGGTCCGCCTGGCCAGGGAGCTTTACCTGGATCCGGAGAGCCCTTTGGAGATTCGGGCAGGGGAGGAACCGGCGGAAGAAAAAGGTAAAAATATACAAAAATCAGATAAACACAAATAACAAATCCCGCCTTTGGTGCAGCATATACAAAAGCATTCGCCTTTCTTTGGAAGAACGGATGCTTTTATTACTTTATATCATGATTATCTGAATTATATTCATTTGTGTAATAATAATTCTCCTGCTATACTCTCGGTAAAAGAAAGGAGAGAGGGGTTATGGCAGCCGAATACAAGAAAGAAACCAGTTCCGAAGCCCTGCGGATCCGGTGGATTTCCGTACAGTGCTATGAAATGAAACTGCCGGGAGGAAAGGTTCTGGTGACCGATCCGTTTTACTGGGACGGAAGCAACCTGGAAGGGCAGGGAGAACTGACCGGACAGCAGCAGAATGACCTGAAGGTGTACAGCCAGAAGGGCTTTTCCGTGGATTCCTTTACCGGCGCGGACTATCTGCTTTTAAGTCACGTCCATTCCGACCACAACAATATTACGGGCAGGCTGTGGGACAAATTTTACGGAAGAGTGCTTGTTCCGGCGGAAGCGGCGGAGGAGGTGGCCAGGGTTCACAACATTCCCTACGGGGCGATTGTTCCCTTATACCCGGGCAACACCTACTATTTTGACGATTTCACCTTAAAGGTGTATCCGGGGGCACATGACAGCCGGGCATTCCGGGAAGGATATTTTTCCCGTCCCAATGATCCGGGAAAGGACGATATGGGAAGCACCTCCTTCGGAGTACCCTATCCCAACCGTTTTGCCGGCCTGGGATATATGTTCTGCCTCAACTTTATGATTGAGACAAAGAACAATTACCGGATCAGCTTTTCCGCCGGAAGGGACTATGAGGAGCACGTACGGCATGTAGCCGTGCAGGAGCGTCCCAATCTGATGCTCCGGCACCGGATCCGCAGCTACAGCCCGGAATATTATGCGAAACAGATGGAAATGATGGGAGCGCAGCTGATGATGCCTCTTCATCACAACAATGCAAGAGCAGCCGGGGAAGATCTGAACGAATATTTTGAGAAGGTGAATCAGGTTCTGAGAAAGGACGGATATTTTGGGGCAGCTTTCAATCCGGAACCGTACAAGTGGTACAGTATCCGTACATCCATTACAGGAACAGAAGAATAGGGGGAGAAACGAATGAGTCCACTGACAATTTGTCTGATTATTTTTGCACTGACCGTATTCAGCTACTGCTGGGGAAAGATCAGCATGGCGACCACATCCTTGATTTCTTTGATGGCGCTGACATTGTTCGGATGTATGAGCGCAAAGGATGCTCTGGCATATTTCGGAAACAGCAACGTGGTGATGATCGGCGGCATGTGCGTGGTTGCGGCAGGCTTTAACAGAACCAAATTCTGCCAGAATATTGCCGACGCCATTTCCAGAAGCGCCAAGGGAAGCCTGACGAAGATCATGGCAGGCTATATCGTTCTGGCGGTGATCCTGAGCCAGTTTATCCAGAGTCCGGTTGCCGTATTCGGAATCGTTGCGCCGATGATGGCATCTTCCGCTCAGTCCCTGGGACTGAAGCCTTCCAAGGTAATGTTTCCTCTGGGCATGGCAACCGTAGCTACCTGCTGCACCATTCCTCTGGGAGCGGGAGCAACGGTAGCGTCTGAGCTGAACGGTTATCTGGAAAGCTACGGCTATACGGACTTCCTGGTAGGGCTGGCAGATCCGGCCAAGGCCAGACTGCCTCTGCTGATTGTCTGCACCCTGTACTGCATCTTTTTTGCGGTGAAGACAACTCCTGACCAGCCGGTGGTAAAGACGAAGGAATCAGAGGGAAAAGCGCTGAACAAGGAGCCTCTGAAGGGATTTTCTGAGCACGCGGGCTATATTATCTTCATTCTGGATGCCCTGGGACTGATGTTTGCGGCTCAGCTGGGACTGGACAACTGGCAGATTACGGTAATCGGAGCTCTGGCTATGGTTGTCTGCGGAGTGTTAAAGCCGAAGGAGGCAGTTGCGGCCATTCCTGTCAGCATGCTGCTGCTGATTGTGGGAGCTCTGGGAATGTCCGGAGCCTTAAGCGCCACCGGAGCAGGAGAGCTGATCGGGGGCTACATGAGCGGACTGGTGAAGGCCGTGAACGGCAATTCCTATATTGTAGGCTTTGTGTTTTTCTTCATCCCCTTCATGATGACACAGTTCATGCAGAACCGGGCAACTATGATGATTTTCCATCCCATTGCCATCGCTACCTGCGCCAGCATCGGAGGAAATCCTGTGGGGCTGATGATTCTGATTCAGGCAGGCTGCCTGTCCGCGTTCATGACGCCCATGGCTACCGCGGCGATCCCCTACATGATGGATTACGGCGGCTATGATCAGACGACCATGCTGAAAATGTCCTGGCTTCCCGCAGTGATCTTTACCGTAGTTTCCGTAGCGTGGACCATGACTATTTTCCCGATTCTCTGATCGGGAGACTCAGCGGAGCATTTCCATAAACTGCTTTGCTGCCTGTGAGATGGGGAGGCTTTCGTTGTGCGCCACGACAATCTGACGCTTGGGGAGAGTCTCTTCCAGATCCAGAATAAACAGCTCCCGCTCATCCCTGGGAATGCAGAAATCCGGCACAAAGGCGATGCCCAGGCCGATTCTGGCCAGATCGATGAGAAGATCATTGCTGGTCAGCTCGATTTCCGGGACCAGGTCCAGCTGCTTTTTCTGAAACATTTGATGTAAAAATTCACTGGTTGTGCTTTTGCGGTCCAGCATAAGGATCGGATAGGTCTGCAGTTCCTGCAGGCCTATTTTTCGTCCTGCCAGAGGAAAATATTCCGGATTGGCGGCAAAGACATCGGAAAAATCTCGGAGAGGCCGGACGCTGTGAGCGTTGGATAAGCTGGAATTGGGGTAATTGGTGATGATAAAATCCACCTGGCCGTTTTCCAGCATTTTTGCACAGGCAATGGAGGTCTGATTGGCCACCTTGATGTGGACGTTGGGATATTTTAAATGGAATTCCCGGAAAAAGGGC
>CALWEP010000074.1 GCA_944377325.1 uncultured Lachnospiraceae bacterium | reverse complement strand
TAATCCCAGGAATAAGCTTGCAGCTCTTCCCATTTTGCCTTCGCCTCATCCATCTCCGTAGCCGCGGTCATCTCGCTGAACAGCTGCGCCAGCTTTTCGTCATCAGACCAGCCGGGATAATCCTTTCCGAAATAAAGCTTCAGGGACGGAACGGGAACCTCAGCGAAGGAGGTGATGTACATATCAAACAGGGACGGATCGTTTCTGTAATCAATCAGAGTTGCCCAGTCCACAATGGTCAGCTCCACATTGATGCCCACTGCCTGCAGTTCGGACTGAAGAGCCACCGCCATATTGTCCATGCCGTTCAGAGTTGCCGCAAGAATGGTGAACGGCTCGCCGTTGTATCCGCCTTCCTTCAGGATCTCTTTCGCCTTCTCCGGATCCTTCTGATTGTATAACTCGCTTCCCGCGTCGGTATTCCAGAATGCCTGGCCTGCGTCCATATAGCAGCTTCCCAGCTCATAGCCGTCGCCGAAGCAGGCAGTCATGATCTCGTCGCAGTCAATGGCCGTATTCACTGCCGTGCGGAAATACTGGTTGGAAGCGATCCCCTGCTTATGATTGAATACCAGAGCTACCGAACCCATCTGGCTTCTGTATACATTCAGGTTCGAATTGGCCTCCAGTCTGGGGTAGTCATCACTGGAAATATTGAACGCGCAGTCATACTGTCCTGCTTCCATTCCGGCTGTCTCCGTAGCCTGGTCCGGAACAATGTCAAACTGCAGATATTTGGTGGGAGCCGTCTTGTAGGAAGCCCATCCGTCATCCTCCGCTCCCTCCGTTCCGTAAGGAACGTAATCGTCAAATCTCTCCAGCTTCACGTACTGGTCCTGCTTCCATTCCACAAATTTGTAAGGGCCGGTACCGATGTAGTCCTTCATGAATCCGTTGTCATCCTCATTCTCACAGCAGGCTGCGGTGGTGATGGATGCGGGCTGAGCTGCACCTGCGATCATGGCCGGAAGCAGAAGAAGAGACTTATCGGTCTCGATCTTTACCGTGCTGTCATCCACCTTCACGAATCTGGCGTCTCCAACCATATCTTTCGCGGAACTGAAGCTTTCGATCCAGCGGTTCATGGAAGCTACCACGTCGTCTGCCGTCATCTCGCTTCCGTCGTGGAACTTCACTCCCTTTCTCAGCACAAAGGTCAGAACCTTTCCGTCATCGCTGAGTTCATAGCTTTCGCAGAGCTCTGGAACCGCCTCTGCGTTTCCGTTCAGAGTCACCAGCTTCTCCCATACCGTACCGTCACACATCTGTCTTGCCACCAGAGTGCTGTTTTTGTGAAGATCCAGGGACGGTGACTGCTGGGTTACCGCAATATGAAGTGTTTCTTTATAGGAGCCGCTTTCTGCCGCCGCTCCGCTCTGAGTACTCTCGGAAGTGCTCTGAGAAGAACCTCCGCCGCATCCCATGAGAGCGACTGCCGCCACAATTCCTGCCGCCATAATTCCTAACGCTTTTCTTTTTACCATATTGTCCCCTCCTTATTTTTAGTAATTCCCAAACCGTTCAGCTGCCGATCATTCCGCGGGGGCCCTTTTCTGCGGAATAAAAAAATGCATACTGACAGCCTTGATACGCCGTCGTATGCATCCTCGCTTTAGTTTGGTAATTTGACCACTAGTATAATCATCTTTCACAAAACTGTCAAGTGATTTTTTACATCTTTCGTTTTTTTTTATTTTATGATAAAATAAAAATTATTCTGGGTATTTTTGACCCGGACCCTAAAAAGAACCATTTATCCTACGAAAGGAGACCTTTGCTATGGAAATCCACTGGTCCATTCTCTTCGCCCTGGAAACCGTAGGCACCATCGCCTTCGCTTCTTCCGGCGCTATGGTCGCTATTCATAAAAATCTGGATCTCCTGGGAGTAATTGTGCTGGGCGTTACCACAGCCGTGGGAGGCGGCATGATCCGGGATATTATCATCGGGCGGATTCCTCCCAGCCTGTTCGTCAATCCCATCTATGTACTCATGGCCTTAGCTACGGTCATCGTTCTGTTTCTGATCATCCGTTTCCACAATTACCTGATGACCGGCACCTATCTGCAGGTCTATGACCGGATCATGAACCTTTTCGACGCCGTGGGACTGGGTGCCTTTACCGTAGTGGGCATCGATACGGCAGTGAACTCGGGCTTCGGCAGCTACCATTTTCTGGCCGCCTTCCTGGGGGTGATCACAGGAGTGGGCGGGGGCATTCTCCGGGACATTATGGCCGCCCAGACGCCTTATGTGCTGTGCAAACACGTATACGCCTGCGCTTCCATTGCGGGAGCTCTGCTCTATATCGCCCTTCTTGGACGCATATCAGACGACGCCGCCATGATCCTCTGCTCTGCGGTTGTGGTGGCAATCCGGCTTCTGGCTGCCAGATATCGCTGGAACCTGCCCACCGCAACGGGAAAACCATATAAAGGAGATGACTGTGAATGAAGCTGCTGCACTGGTCTCTTGGAATTATATGCGCCTTCTGTCTGATGATTACTTTTCTTATCACCTCTGTGGAAGCCGTCGCATACTGGTTCCCGGGATACTATGAAAAAGAATATGAAAAATATCGGGTTACGGAAGACGTCCATATGGAAATGGAGGATCTTCTGGAGGTGACGGAAGAGATGATGGCATACCTGCGCGGAGACAGGGAGGATCTTCACGTTATGACCGTGGTGGACGGACAGCCCCGGGAGTTTTTCAATGCCCGGGAAATCGCCCATATGGAGGATGTGCGCGGTCTTTTTATCGGCGGTCTCCGCCTGCGCGCCGGCTGCCTGATCGCCGCCGCCTGCGCCGTGATCCTGCTGGCTCTTACAAAGGCTGATCTGCGCCGCTTTCTTCCGTCGGCGCTCTGGAAGGGTTCCGTCCTGTTTTTTCTGACAGCCGCTGTCACCGCAGGAATCATCGCCTCCGACTTTTCCCGTTATTTCATTGTGTTTCACCATATTTTCTTCGACAATGATTTATGGATCCTGAACCCGGCTACGGATCTTCTTATCAACATTGTTCCGGAGCCGTTTTTTGCCGACACGGCTCTCCGCATCGGCCTGGTATTCGGAGGCATCAGCCTGGTATTCATGGCTGTGTGCCTGCTTCTGTCAAAAAAGGCAGGAAAGAGGCGGGCCTGAGGTCCGCGGGCATCTTTTTCCTTTACTTGTCCGCGGAAATGGAATATACTGTAGAAAGTAACTTTTCGTCATTATTTTGCAAAACGGAGTTATCCATTCCTATGAAACGTTTATTAATTTTATTTCTTACCATAACCCTGACTCTGGGGGCTTTCCCCTTACCGGCCTACGCCGCGCCGGACTGGCCGTCCAACATTGCCATTCAGGCCGACGGAGGCATTGTCATTGACGCCGATTCCGGTGCGGTTCTCTTCGGCAAAAACCTTCATGAGACCTATTATCCGGCCAGCATCACCAAGGTGCTGACCGCTTTGATCGTAATTGAGCAGTGCAGTCTGGACGAAGAGGTCACCTTTTCCCATGACGCGGTCTACAACGTGGAAGCAGGCAGCAGCAACGCCGGCCTGGATGAAGGCGACGTGCTCACAGTAAAGGACTGTCTGTACGCCCTGCTGCTCCAGTCGGCCAACGAGGCAGCCAATGCCCTGGCGGAGCACGTTTCCGGTTCCAGAGAAGCATTTGCGGAGCTGATGAATCAGAAAGCGGCGGAGCTGGGCTGCCAGGACAGCCATTTTGCCAATCCCAGCGGCCTGAATGATGAAAATCACTATACCTCCGCTTACGATATGGCTCTGATCTGTCAGGCGGCCATCCGGAACTCCACGTTCCTGGAAATTGACGGCACAAAGACCTACAAGCTGCCTCCCACCAAGCGAAACCCCGACGGCCTTACCCTGTACGCCCACCACGCTATGCTGCTGTCCAGCAGATCGGAATATTATGAAGGCGTGTTCGGCGGAAAAACAGGATATACCTCTCTGGCAGGAAACACTCTGGTTACCTTTGCGGAGAAAAGCGGCATGACCCTGATCACCGTGGTCCTCAACGGACGTCAGACTCACTATTCGGATACAAAGGCCATGTTGGACTTCGGATTTTCCAATTTTCACACCGCGAAAATCGCCGATCTGGACAGCCAGTTTTCTTCCCTGAGCAATGACCTGACCATCCAGGGACTTCCGGCGGGAGATCTGTCCAAACTGTCTCCGGAAGACGGCATGATCACCCTTCCTCTGTCCTCTTCCATTTCGGATACGGTACGGACCGTAACCTATGAACTGGATTCCCGGGCGCCGGAAAATGCCGTAGCCCAGGTTCGGTATACCTACAACGACCGGCTGGTAGGCTCCGCCTACCTTCTGAACCGCATCGGAGAGGAAGAAGAAACGGTTCTTCCCCCTCTGGACACCGCGGACCAGTCCCAGGAGGACGGCACAGGCGCAGAATCCTCTGCGGACGCTTCCTCGGCTGAGGAGGTTCCGAGCTCATCGTCCGATCCGTCCTCCGGTCAGAATGGGGACGCTCCCTCTGAGGATTCCCGCAAAATCCCCGGCGTGGTGTGGGTTGC
The DNA here is from genome assembly GCA_944377325.1 of uncultured Lachnospiraceae bacterium. Taxonomy (GTDB): domain Bacteria; phylum Bacillota; class Clostridia; order Lachnospirales; family Lachnospiraceae; genus Lachnoclostridium_A. Next base: position 6,971 of record CALWEP010000074.1, on the reverse strand, counting down.
CGTCATTGTGGCCATTGTGATCGGCGCAGCGGCAGCGGCCGTCATTTTCCTGAATATCCGCCGCCAGAAGAAAGAGGAAGAGCGGCGCAGAAGGCAGGAACGCCGCCGCCAGAGGCTGAGAGAAATCGGCGTATCCGACGAAGAGTTCCAGCAGATGATGGCTCAGAGAAGAGCCTCTCACCCGGACCGTTCCCGGAGAGGAAACAGACGAACCCACCGCTAAATCCGACCCACTCATATTTCCGGGGCCGGCTTCCGGCTCCGGACTTTCCGGAGGTTATTCATGAAACACGCAAAAAAACGCATGGACAAAAAGACCCTGCTTCGTAATATCCTGATCACCTCTCTGATTCTGGGATTTACCACAGCCGGGTCTTTTGCCTTTTACAATTTTACGGACAATGCGGACAACGTAGCTATCCTGTACATCCTGGCGGTCGTGTTTACCGCCCGTTTTACCACCGGCTACGTTCCCGGCATCATCGCCTCGTTTTTTTCCGTTATCTGTGTAAACTATGCCTTTACCTATCCCTATTTTTCCATTTCCTTCTCCCTGGACGGCTACCCTCTTACTTTTGCGGCCATGATGATCATCGCGAGTCTTACCAGCATGACCACCACCCATCTGAAAGAAAAAAACAGGATCCTGAATGAGCAGGAAAAGCTGCTCATGGAGGCGGAAAAAGAGAAAATGCGGGCCAATTTGCTGCGGGCCGTATCCCATGACCTGCGCACTCCCCTTACGAGCATCATCGGCACCAGCTCCACCTATCTGGACAGCGGCCCCTCCTTTTCTGAGGAAGAAAAGTGCCAGATGGTGCAGACCATTTATGACGATTCCAACTGGCTGCTCCATATGGTGGAGAACCTGCTCTCCGTCACCAGGATACGCCAGGCTGACGCCCATGTGACCACCTCTCTGGAACCCCTGGAGGAAGTGATCTCGGAAGCCGTTTCCCGGCTGAAAAAGCGTCTGCCGGAAGCAAAGGTCAAGGTTTCCATTCCTGACGACTTCATCATGGTCCCCATGGATGCCACCCTGATTGAACAGGTGATCATCAACCTCCTGGAAAACGGCATTTATCACGGCAATTCCGACGCTCCCATGGAGCTTACCGCTTCCGTGTCGGACGGACAGGCCTTTTTCCGGATCCGAGATCACGGTCAGGGCATACGGGAGGACCTGCTCCCTCACATTTTCGACGGCTACGCCGACACCCCCACCTCCTCCGGAGACTCCCGAAAGGGAATGGGCATCGGCCTGTCCATATGCAAAACCATCATTATGGCCCATGACGGCGAGATCTGGGCAGAAAATCTGCCGGAAGGAGCCGCATTTACATTTACACTTCCCCTAGGAGATGAACCGTATGAATCATAAGCTCACCGTCATTATCATCGAAGATGAGAAAAATATCTGTACCTTTATTGAGACCACACTGGCCGCCCATGACTATAAGGCAGTGTCCGCCTATTCAGGCAAAGAGGGACTTTCCTACATCACCTCCCTCTGCCCCGATATTGTCCTTCTGGATCTGGGACTTCCGGATATCGACGGAATGGACATCATCCGAAAGGTGCGGGAGTTTTCCTCCGTTCCCATTCTGGTAATTTCCGCCCGCATCGGCGAAAGCGAAAAGGTGCAGGCTTTGGACGCCGGAGCGGATGACTACATCACCAAGCCATTCGGCACCTCCGAACTGCTGGCACGGATCCGCACCGCCCTGCGGCACAGTCAGATGTCCGCCAACGCGCCCAAAAGCGTCGAAGCCTCCTACCGCAGCGGCGATCTGACCATTAATTTCGAAAAAAGACTGGTGACCATTGCCGACCAGGAAATCCACCTGACTCAGATTGAATACAAGCTGGTATCCCTTCTGGCCCTGAATGCCGGCAAGGTGCTGACCTATGACTTTATCATCAATCACATCTGGGGGCCTTATGCAGACAGCAACAATCAGATTCTGCGGGTAAACATGGCTCATATCCGCCGGAAAATGGAGGAGAATCCTGCCGATCCCAAATATATCAGCACGGAAATCGGCGTAGGTTACCGGATGCGGGAACCCGACAATTAACGGCTGTCCTCATCTCCGCAAAAAAACTGCCTGTTCCTCTCTTAACAAAGAGGTGCAGGCAGTTTTTATGTTATGAAAGTTTTTTCCCAAATCTCTTTTTGCGGAAAAACGGAATTTTGGACGCAGCGGCCTCCGCCCGTCCCTTTCCCTCTTTCTGATATTCCCGAATGGTCTCGTCCAGCCTTTTGAACCGTTCCTCCGCCTTTTCGTCATTTACGCGGATCAGATATTCCAGCTCTTTGGAGACCTTATCATTCACCAGCGCGCTGATATCCTGGCTCAGCTGTTCATTGTTGTGCTCCAGGGCCCTTCCGATAATGTGGTTCATAATTTCCTGGAACCGCTCCATTTTTTCCTCCGCCGTGAGAAGAGTCCCGGCCTGTCCCCCTTCCTCCGCCGGAAGGGCCTGTCCGTCTGCGCCTCCCAAAGCGCTTTCCCTGAGGGCCGCAGCCCCTTCGCTCAGCATTTCGTCGGACAGCTCCTCTTTTCCTTCTTCCATCATCTTCTCCAGAGCCGCCTTAATGGCCTTCAGCTGATAGCCTTTTTCCTTCAGCTCCTTGATCTGCCTGAAAAGCCGGATATGAAACTCCGTATAATAACGGTGTCCCATTTCATTTCTCGGGATCTTCAGCTCCAGCTCGTCCTCCCAATACCGAAGCACATGGGACTCCACATCCACCTTTTTAGACGCATCAGAAATCAGATAATGTATTTCATTCATTGCAAATCCTCTCCTTTAGTCGGCATAATTTCACATCTACTTATATCTATGCCTTCACATTGAGGATTATGACAAAAATTCTGAAGGGAAAGTCAGCTCCTGGCCATATTGGCAAACTTGGTATATTCCGGCATCCATACCAGGTTAATGGTCCCGATGGGACCGTTACGCTGCTTGGCGATGATTACCTCAGCCACATTGGGATTATCCGTGTCCTTATTGTAATAATCGTCCCGGTAAAGAAACATTACCACATCCGCATCCTGCTCAATGGCTCCCGACTCACGCAGGTCGGACAGCATGGGACGGTGATCCGTTCTGCTCTCGCAGGCACGGCTCAGCTGGGACAGAGCGATCACCGGAGCGTTCAGCTCTCTGGCCAGCGCCTTCAGAGAACGGGAAATTTCCGAAATTTCCTGCTGCCTGTTGTCGCTGCTTCTTCCGCTTCCGCTCATCAGCTGAAGGTAGTCGATAATCACCAGATCCAGGCCGTCCTCCAGCTTTTTCTTTCTGCACTTGGAGCGCAGCTCACTGATGGAAATACCGGGGGTGTCGTCAATGGTCAAAGCAGAATTTCCGATAATTCCGATTCCCTCCACCACCGCATCCCAGTCCGCATCCGTCAGAGTACCGGTACGCAGCTTCTGGGAATCCACGTTGGATTCCATGGCCAGCATACGGTTTACCAGCTGCTCCTTGGACATCTCCAGGCTGAAGATCATGCAGGGCCGGCGCTTTTTCACCGCCACATAATCTACCAAATTCAGCACAAACGCCGTCTTTCCCATGGAAGGACGGGCCGCTATCAGTATAAAGTCCGAAGGCTGCATGCCGGAGGTCTTATAATCCAGGTCAATAAAGCCCGTGGGAATTCCGGTGACCGTATCCTTCGTCTTGGAAGCGATCTCAATCTTTTCCAGCACGTTCAGAGCCACCTGGCGAATGGGCACAAAATCTCCTCCCGTACGGGACTGAAGCAGGTCGAACACAGCTTTTTCCGTATGGGCCAGAATGTCTTCCAGCTTTTCCTTTCCTGCATAGCAGGAATTGGCGATATCCTCATTGACCCGGATCAATCGGCGCAGCACCGCCTTTTCCCGAACAATGCCCGCGTAGGCCTTTACATTGGCCGACGTGGGCACTGTGGTGATAATATCCCGGAGCGTCTCCAGACTGGCCACCTCCGGCGGCACGTCCTTTTCCTTCAGACGGTTCTGGAGATTAATGACGTCCACGGACTGACCTTCATTGAACAGCTCCACCATGCAGCCGAACATTATTCCGTACTGCTTCTGGTAAAAGTCATCCTCCGTAACGATCTCTGAGGCTGCTATGATCGCCTCCCGGTCCATGAGCATGGCTCCGATCACCGACTGCTCCGCTTCCAGGCTGTGGGGCAATACCCGTTTTAACAGGGCGTCATTCTCCATCTCCATGGCTGTTCTCCTATGCCTCCGTGACCTTTACGGTCAGCTTTCCCGTTACGTCCTTGTGAAGCTTTACCGGCACTTCGTGATTTCCGAAGGTTTTGATCGCCTCCGGAAGCACCAGCTTTTTCTTGTCAATGTCCAGGCCCAGCTGCTCTTTCGCTGCCGCTGCGATCTCCTTGCCGGAAACGGAGCCGAACGCCTTTCCGCCCTCTCCCGCCTTCATGGTAAGGGTGATGGACAGTCCCTCCAGCTTCTCTGCCAGCTCCTTCGCGGCCGCCAGCTGCTCTGCGGCTATTTTCTCCGCATTTGCCTTCTGAAGTTTCAGATCGTTCAGATTCTTGGAAGTAGCTTCCACTCCCAGGTTCTTCTTCAGAATAAAGTTTCTGGCATATCCGTCATTTACATTTACTACCTGTCCCTTTTTTCCCAGGGACTTTACATCCTCCAATAATACTACCTGCATGTTATGAAATGTCTCCTTTCTCTATCATGGCCTGAAGGACTTCTTTGATTCTGTCCTCCGCCTCTTCTATGGTCATATCCTTCAGCTGAGCCCCCGCAATGGTCCGGTGGCCTCCGCCTCCCAGCTTTTCCATCACCAGCTGCACATTCACCTCGTCAATGGATCGGGCGCTTACGTAAATGATTCCGTTATAGGGAGTAAGCACAAAGGACGCTTTCATTCCCACAATATCCAGCAGCTCGTTGGCTGCCTGGGCTCCTACGATGGTAGGGCTTTCAATTCCCTCCGCAGGACACACGGACAGAGCAAAGCAGTCCCGGAAAATCTTCGCATTGCTGATGGTCCTCGCTCTCGCCTTATAGTCTGCCATATCGTCCCGGAACATCTTCCGCACTCTGGTCACATCCGCTCCGTTCCGGCGCAGATAGGCAGCCGCCTCAAAGGTCCTCACTCCCGCCTGATTGGTAAAGTTGTTGGTATCAATCACAATTCCCGCATACATGGCATCCGCTTCTGCAGAGCGGATCCGGATCCCGTCTGCAATATACTGCAGAACCTCCGCCACCATCTCACAGGTAGAAGATGCATAGGGCTCCACATAGGAAAGCACCGCATTGCTGATAATCTCGCTGCTCTGGCGGTGATGATCCAGAACCACTATGGTTCTCACCGCCTGCAGAAGCTCCGGCGCATCGGTAATGCTGGGGCGGTTTACGTCCACCACCACCAGAATGGTGCTGGGGTCCGCCAGCTCCAGGGCCTCCTTGGTCTTTATGAACATATCTCCGGGATATTCGCTGCTTCCCGTAAACCGTTCGATCATAGGGCGCACGGAAGAGGTGATATCGTTGAATACGATATTGGCCTTTTTGTTCATGGCCATGGCAATGCGGTAGATGCCGATGGCCGCGCCCAAGGAATCAATATCTCCCATTTTGTGGCCCATAATCAGGATTCTGTCCTTGTTCTCCATCAGCTCCCGAAGAGCATGGGCCTTTACCCGGGCTTTCACGCGAGTGGCTTTCTCCGTCTGCTGGGATTTTCCGCCGTAATACTGGATATTTGCCCCGTCCTTCACCACCGCCTGGTCGCCGCCTCTTCCAAGAGCCATATCGATGGCCGTACGGGAAAACTCATAGTTCTGCATATAGGATTCCCCGTTCATGCCCAGACCGATGCTCAGGGTAACGGACATTTCGTTGCCGATATTTACGGTCTTTACCTCTTCCAGAATGGAAAAGCGGTTTTCCCGCAGCGTTTCCACGTACTTCTGCTTGATTGCGAAAAAGTATTTGTCCTTCTCGATCTTTTTCACTACCCCGTAAAGAGCGGTGATATACTTGCTGATTTTTCGGTCAATCAGCGCCGTGAGGAGGGAACGGCGCACCTCCTCCACGCTTTCCAGCGCCTCGTCATAATTATCCAGATAAATCAGGCCGCTGACCATCTTCTGGTCATTGATCTCCTTTTCATACTGAAGAATCTGTGTCTCGTCAAACAGGTAGACGGCAACCATGTTCTCATCGGTTCCGTCCGGAAACTGCTCCTGCTCTTCTCCCTCGGCAGCCAGATTCACCGGGCAGATATCCACCCGAAATTTTCGTTCCTCATAGGAAACATGGATGCATCCGCGCTGACCTGCAGAAAGAATATCTCTAGTGATCTCCGGAAACAGCACCGTCAGGTTCTTTTTCGATCCCTTCAGGTCGGAAATGGCTTCCCGGAATTTTTCGTTCTTCCACAGGATTCTTCCCTTTTCATCCACCAGCGCATAGGGCAGGTTCATTTCCGACAGAAGATGCTTCTGCACCCAGGAGTATTCGGAAGAGAACTCCACCAGTCCTGTCAGCAGCCGTCTCTTTCTGTAGAAGTAGAGCCACAGGGAAATCCCCACATAAACTGCCGTAAATATGAACATGACCAGACCGGCAACGGCGTCCAGCACCCCCACAATCAGATTCATCACTACCACAAGGACGGAGAGCAGAATGGGCCACTGCAGATAGACCCGCAGTTCTCCGTTTACCTTCAGCTTACCTTTCATATACACCTCACAGAAATGCATTTCTTCGCGCAAAACACCAATTTAACCTTTAGTATACCATAAAAAGCCGTTTCCGTAAAGCGCAGTCCTTTTTTCCCGCACCGGTAAGTGTAGGATTACAATACATGTGTTACAACTGAATAATTAAAATGCAGGGATACCAACTTTGTGTTATATTTTAGTCACCACAACAAAAAACACAAACAAAGGAGGCCCCTGCCATGGCTAGTATAAC
>CALWEP010000073.1 GCA_944377325.1 uncultured Lachnospiraceae bacterium | reverse complement strand
TACACAGATATATAGTTTTTGTCAAAGAATACCTGCGCCTCCTCGAAAATGGAAAAATCATTAAAATAACGCTCATTTTTCGCAACTGCCTCACACAGGTTCGGAAGCAGGGAGGAACGGATATATCCCAGATCCGGTGCCGGCGGAGCGGAAAGTCTCAGAATCCCGTCCGTGTTCTGAAGAACTGCATTCACAAACACGTCATTCATCCACGGATAGGTGTAAACTCCCTGCATGCCGCAGCGGACAGCAAGGTATTCCTTGATGCTTCTGACAAGGCTCTTATCCTTCTGATTGATCGCTCCGGTAAACGCAGTCGTAAACTCCGTAGCGTCGAAGTTGTCATATCCGTACATTCTGGCAACCTCTTCCATCACATCGTCTTTGATGGAAATATCGCCTGTGGAACGCCATGTAGGCGCGGTCACATGCATGTTGTCGCCGTCAATCTGCACGTCAAATCCCAGCTTCTCAAGCTTCCCCTGAATCTCATCGTTTGTCAGATGCTTTCCAAGTCTCTTTTCAAGCCAGGTCAGGCTCACATCGATCTGCGCCCGCTCCAGCTTCTTCACGTAATTATCGCAGAATCCGGTAACCTTAAGCTCCGGATAAAGTTCTTTGAAATACTGCATGGAAAGAGCCAGCGCCTGATCGCATCTCTCTGGATCGATGGCTTTCTCGTATCTGGATGACGCCTCGGTACGGGTATCGTAGCGCAGCGCCGTACGGCGGATTCCTGCCGCCTCAAAATTGGCAACCTCCAGAATTACCCGCTCCGTCTTGGGAAGAATGGAATCCTTCGCTCCTCCCATAACTCCGGCGAGAGCTACCGGTCCTTCAGAATCCGTAATTACCAGGTCATCATCGCAGAGGGTCAGCTCGTTTCCGTTCAGAAGCAGCAGCTTTTCTCCTCTCTCAGCGTGCCTTACGGCAATATGATCCGAGATGTTGTCCGCATCAAACGCGTGGGTCGGGTTTCCGACTGCAAGCATCACATAGTTTGTGATATCCACAAGCGCGTTGATGGGGCGCATCCCCGCTTTCCAGATTCTGTTCTGCATTTTGTACGGTGCAGGTTTCACGCTTACCCCGGTCATCTCAACGCCGATGTATCTTGTACATCTGTCAGGCGCGTCAATCTCAACCCGGAAGTCAGACGCAGCGTCTGTCTCAAAAGGTTTGATCTCTTTGAGAGGCAGGTTGTAGAGTGCCGCAATCTCGCGGGCAATCCCGTAATGTCCCCAGAGATCCGGTCTGTTTGTCATCGATTTATTGTCAATTTCCAGGATAATATCATTCATGTCCAGAGCGTCGGCCAGAGGCGTTCCTGCCGGTACGTCGAAAGCAGACAGATCCAGAATCTCCGCCTCCTGCTCCGCCGGGAAGAGGTCTCCAAGACCGATTTCGCTGGACGCGCAGATCATGCCGTACGACTCCACTCCGCGCAGCTTGGAATTTTTAATTACTACCGGCTCGCCTTCCCCATGCCAGCGGACAACGGCACCCGGACAGGATACGGCAACCCGCATGCCTTCTTCCAGGTTGATTCCGCCGCAGACGATATCTTTCATCTCGCCGCCGATATCCACCTTGCATACTCTGAGTTTATCCGCATTGGGATGGGGTTCAATCTTCTCGATCACTCCCACGATCATATTGTCAAAACGGCGCGCAAGATCCTCCGCGTCCTCCACTTCCACGGTGGACATGGTCAGGTCATACGCCAGCTTTTTCAGATCCGCGTCGTCCGGAATTTCTACATAGTCCTTAATCCATGATAATGATAACTTCATTTTCTTCTCTCCTTATCTAAACTGTTTCAGGAATCTTAAGTCAGCACTGTGGAACAGCCTTACATCATCCACGCCGTAACGCATCATAACCAGTCTGTCCAGACCGATATTTACATAGAATCCGGTATACTCATCGGGATTCAGCCCGGCAGCCCTGAGCACATTGGGATGGGGAGAGCCTCCCGGCATTACTTCGATCCAGCCCACATGCTTGCAGACGCTGCAGCCTTTTCCGCCGCATACCTGGCACTGCATATCGATCTCAAATCCCGGCTCCACAAAGGGGAAGAAACCGGAACGCATTCTTACCGGCACGTCCCGTCCGAACACTTTGCTCAAAATGCTCTTAATCATTACCTTTCCGGAGGTAAATGTAATGTCTTTGTCCACAATGAGAGCCTCATACTGGAAAAATGCTCTCTCATGATGGGCGTCCGTCGTCTCGTTTCTGTATACACGTCCCGGATACACGAACCGGTACGGAGGCTTGTGCGTCTGCATATAGCGGACACTTCCGCCTGTCAGATGGGGACGGAGGCAGAGTTTCTCGTTTGTGCTTCCGCTGTCATGGCCCTCCAGCCAGTAGGTATCCATGCTCTCCCGGGCCGGATGGTTGGGCGGGAAGTTCAGTTTATCGAACGCATACATCTCGCTTGTGATCTCATCCTCTTCAAAGACCTCAAATCCCATGGAGCGGAACGTATCGTTCAGGTCATAGCACATCTGCGTGATCGGATGAAGTCCTCCGCCGGAAGGAAGAATCCCCGGAACCGAACAGTCGAAGTCAGGAGACACCTCCGAAGCTTTCAGCTTCAGCTCCATCCTCTTTTCATCGATCAGTTCCGTGACCTCGTTCTTTGCCTGATTCAGCAGTTTTCCCATTTCAGGACGGACGGACACGTCCAACGTCGGGATATCTTTCATCAGAAGGCTGAGTGCTCCCTGCTTTCCGATATACGCGCTTTTCACATTCTGAAGCTCTCCCTCGCTGGCCGCTTCAGAAATTCTGGTTTTTGCTTCTGATAAAATACCATTGATTTTATCTTTCATTACAATTCTCCTTTCAGTCTATTTAAGAATTTTTCTCACAAAAAAACATCGCCGCCTGCTATTTTTATAATAACAAGGGACGATGTTAATCGCGGTACCACCCTATTTCAGAACATGTTCTCTCTGTTCCGCACTCTCTTTGTGTATTTGCCCTGCTACACAGACAGCTGACTTAACGCACTATGCATGCTTTTCGCCAGGTAGCTCCTATACTGAAATTTCAGGAAGATTCACGCAGAATGCTTTCAGCCGGTGGCAGTCTGTCTCTGATTCGCTACGCCTTCCTTACTCACGTATATTCACAGCTCAGATTTATACAGTATTATTTCACATATTTTTAAATTTGTCAATAAAAAGCAGAGACGCATGAATTTGCTTTTTCAAGTCAGCATGCCATACATTTGGCGTCACAGTTTGTGAACATCCTCACTGCCCGCCCTCTTCCTCAAACAGGCGGCACAGGGTAGGCTGCACATGGAGAAATTCCAGAAGGCTGTCCAGGCGGTCATCCTTCTTCGGCATTCCCTCCTGCTTCACCGCACGGATCAGAATGTTCTTTGGAGTGTGCTCCATATCAATAAACTCCAGAATCTGAGTCTGATACCCATGGCGTTCCAGCATCTGAGCCCGGATTCCGTCCGTGAGCAGCGCAGCCATCCGCTCCTTCAGCAGTCCGTAGCCCAAAACCGGCTCCAGCACCTCACTGCGGATCTGGCCGTTCAGCTCATGCTGGCAGCAGGGAACGGAAAGGATCACTCTGGCTCCCCATTTCACCGCTTTATGGAGCGCATAGTCCGTAGCCGTATCGCAGGCATGGAGAGTCACCACCATGTCCACCCGGTCCACCCCTTCGTAGGAAGCAATGTCTCCCGTGTAAAAACGAAGCTGTTCATACCCATACTGCTCCGCCAGCAGATTGCAGCGGGCAATCACATCCTTTTTCAGATCCAGGCCGATGATCCGCACCGGGTAGCCTTTAAGCTCCTTCAGATAGTAGTACATAGCAAAGGTAAGATAGGATTTGCCGCAGCCAAAGTCCAGGATGGTATTTTCCCTTTTTTTTTCCAGACAGGGAAGAATATCCTCGATAAATTCAAGGAATCGGTTGATCTGACGGAATTTATCATACCGGGACCGGACGACCTGCCCGCTCTCCGTCATCACCCCCAGATCCACCAGAAAAGGAACCGGAACTCCCTCCTCCAGTACATATTTCTTCTTCCTGTTATGACTCAGAACCGCCCGGAACGGAGCCGTTCCTCCTCCCTCCGCCGCCGGACTGCATCCCGCTGCCGGCTTCCGCTTTGCCTTCACCGTCAGCTTTCCCTTTTTGCTCACCAGCCCGTGGGCCGTTCCTTTTCCATGAGTCAGCTCCATCTGTCTCATGACTCCGTCCAGCATCTCCTCCACATAGGCCGCTGCTTCCCCGGCAGTAAAATTCCGGTGAAAGGCCTGCACTCCTCTCTGTTCCTCCGCCTGAAAAACCAGGCTTCCCCGCAGCATCACCGGGCGAAGCCTGACCCTGCTCAGACTCTTTCTGTCCGCAGGGTTGCTCAGAATCAGCTGCTCCAGCCCTTCGTCCAGAAATTCCTCCAGCACCTTTCTCAAAGCACCTCTGTCTTTTTCTTCCATACCGTCTCTCCTACCAGTTTATTCTCAGCAGCTCCGGATAAGGCTCCAGATGGGCATAGTCATTAAACCTCTCTACCCACACCCGGTCCTCTCCCTTTCTGTACTCCAGCTCCGTAATGCTGCAGTTTTCCAGGTCCTTTCCCAGAAGCCTCCATTTGGCCAGATCCATTCCCAGAAAATGGGCGGTCAGGCTGCGGATCACACCTCCGTGAGTCACCACAGCTGCGGCTTCGATCCCGCTTTCCGTGATTTCCCGGATCACAGGAAGAGAGCGCTTCACCACATCGGCGGCGCACTCTCCCCCCGGATAAGGCAGGTCCGTTTCCATTGCTGCAAATTCCCTTCGAAAATCAGCAAACTGCTCTGCAATCTCCTCATCGCTGAGTCCTTCCATCCGGCCGAAGGAAATTTCCCGCAGTCCCGGCCGTACCTCCTCCGGAGCATTCCAGAAGGCCCCTGCCGCCTCAGCCGTCTCCCTGGCCCGGATCAGGTCACTCACATACACCTTTTCAATTCCGGCATTTTTCAGACGTTTTCCCACCAGCTCCGCCTGCCTCACTCCCTCCGGCGAAAGAGCCACATTCACATTGCACAGTTTGCTGCACTGTCTCCCATGCCGGATCAGATATATTTTCATGGTTTTCTCCCTTCAGACACACAAAAATCTGCGCGGAAAGAAAACAGGCTTCTTCCCGTCTCCTCCCGCGCAGTCCTCTTCCGTTTTTTCTGCTAATTCTTAAAGCTGTGGATCGGCGCCGGGATCCGCCCGCCTCTCGTCACAAACTTTTCACAGGACCAGGTATTTACCGGCATAACCGGAGCATATCCCAGAAGCCCTCCGAATTCCACCGTATCTCCCACGCTCTTTCCGATCACCGGGATCACGCGCACGGCCGTAGTTTTCTGATTCACCATTCCGATGGCCGCCTCATCCGCAATGATTCCCGCAATGGTGGTAGCCGGCGTATCTCCGGGGATGGCGATCATGTCCAGTCCTACGGAGCAGACACAGGTCATGGCCTCCAGCTTTTCAATGGTCAGAGCGCCCAGGGTCACGGCATCGATCATCCCCTGATCCTCACTCACCGGGATGAATGCGCCGCTTAAGCCTCCCACATAGGAAGAAGCCATCACTCCGCCCTTTTTCACCTGATCGTTGAGCATGGCCAGAGCTGCCGTAGTGCCGGGCGCGCCCACCCGCTCCAGGCCGATTTCCTCCAGAATTTCAGCCACGCTGTCTCCCACAGCCGGTGTGGGAGCAAGGGACAGATCGATGATGCCGAAGGGAACTCCCAGACGTTTGGACGCTTCCTGAGCCACCAGCTGACCTACGCGGGTGATCTTGAAGGCTGTCTTTTTGATGGTCTCGCAGAGGACCTCAAAATTCTGCCCTCTTGCCTTCTCCAGGGCCACCTTCACCACTCCCGGTCCGCTGACGCCCACATTGATAATGGCATCCGCCTCCGTCACCCCGTGGAACGCTCCCGCCATAAAAGGATTGTCGTCAGGAGCGTTGCAGAATACGACCAGCTTGGCGCAGCCCAGGGAATCCTTTTCCTTTGTGGCTTCCGCCGTCTGCCGCACCACCTCGCCCATAAGGTTCACCGCATCCATATTGATGCCGGTTTTTGTGGATCCCACATTGACGGAGCTGCACACCCGCTCCGTGCAGGCCAGAGCCTGCGGAATGGAGCGGATCAGATTCTCGTCCGCCGCAGTCATTCCCTTGCTCACCAGAGCGGAGTAGCCGCCGATAAAGTTCACGCCCACCTCCTTGGCCGCCCGGTCCAGGGTTTGGGCAATGGTCACAAAGTCCTCAGGCGTCCGGCAGGCCGCTCCCCCTACCAGAGCAATGGGAGTTACGGAGATTCGTTTATTCACAATGGGGATGCCGAATTCCCGTTCAATGCTCTCTCCGGTAGAAACCAGATTCTTTGCCAGAGCCGTTATCTTTTTATAGATCTTTTCATTTACTGCGCCCAGATCGCTGTCGCAGCAGTCCAGCAGGCTGATTCCCATGGTAATGGTCCTTACGTCCAGCTTCTCCTGCTCGATCATATTATTTGTCTCAATTACTTCAAACATATTCAACATAGCCGTTACCGCCCTTCCGTCGCCTTAGATCCTGTGCATGCTGGTAAAGATCTCTTCCTTCTGGCATTTGATCTTCACGCCGATCTCATCCCCCAGCTTCTCAATCTCCTCGGCCAGAACTCCGAACCGTCCGTCTGCCGCCGTGATGTCCACGATCATCATCATGTTGAAATATCCCTGAACAATGGTCTGGGAAATGTCCAGAATGTTGATCTGATTGTCTGCCAGAAAGGTGCATACTCTGGCAATGATGCCTACCGTATCCTTGCCTACCACTGTAATGATTGCTTTGCTCATAATACATTCTCTCCTTTTCTCTATGTAGATCCGCTGAAGCTGCTACAGCGTAATGATCTCCGACATGGCGTCGCGCCTTGCAACCTGAATGGGGAAATCCGTTCCCTTATAAGGCGTATCTCCCTGAGTGATCTCGCAGCGGACGCTCTCCAGCGCCAGCTCCGGGTAGTTATTTTCCTTGCTGAGATGTCCCAGAAGAACGGCCTTCAGGCGGTCATGGAGAATATAGTTCAAAAGCCTGCCTGCCGTCTCGTTGGACAGATGACCGTGATCCCCCATGATTCTCCGTTTCAGATAATAGGGATAGGGACCGGTCTCCAGCATCCGCAGATCGTGGTTGGACTCTAAGAGCAGGGCATCCAGCCCCTGAAGATGATCAATAATATGCTGGTCAAAATGACCCATGTCCGTAGCCACGGCCACCTGCTTTCTCCCTTGGGAGATCCGATAGGCCACCGGATTTGCCGCATCGTGATCGATGGAAAACGGCAGGATCGTCATATCTCCCACCTGAAACTCCACCTCCGGCAGAATCGAGTGAAACAGATCCTCCGGCATATTCCCCAGGGAACTCATTCCCCTGATCTCCTCCAGTGTTTCCGCCGTGCCGTAGATGGGAACTCCGTGTTTTCTTGCCAGAACTCCCAGTCCCCGTACATGATCCGAATGCTCATGGGTGATTACGATTCCCGTCAGCTCGCTGCCTTTTACGCCGATCTCATTGAGCCCCTGCTCGATCCTCTTATTGCTGATGCCTGCGTCCACCAGCAGATTTGCCTTTTCCGTCCCCACATAGATGCAGTTTCCGCTGCTGCCGCTGGCTATGCTCACAAATCTCATGATCTCCGTCCTCTGTCCTTCCATATCTCTTCGATCTGCCTTTCCGCCTGGGAAAGGCTTCCGTTATTGTCAATCTCAAACCGGCAGAGTCTGCGGAATTCCCCGTCGGAAAGCTGGCTGGCCATAATGCTCTCGCACTTTTCCCTGGTATAGCCTCTTCCCTCCATCAGCCGTTTGATCCTGTTCTCTCTTGAAGTATAAACATACCACATTTCATCATAAATGTCATGAACTTTTTCATCCGGCAGAGCAGCTTCAACCACTACCAGAGAAATTCCTCTTCGGCCCGCCTCCGAAATTCTTCTGCGGACCTCTTCCCAAACCAGGGGATGAACCGTTCCGTTCACGGTCTCCCTCGCCTTCGGGTCCGAGAACAGCAGGGCAGCAAGAGCCGGCCGGTCAATGGCTCCGTCCTCTCTCAGAAAGGACGTTCCCAGAGCCCGGCAGATCTGAGCATAAGCCGGCTGTCCCGGCTCCATAAGCTCATGGGCCACCTCATCTGCCAGAATGATCTCTGCCCCGTATTTTTCCTTTAATATTTCCAGGATCACGCTCTTTCCCGAGCCCACTCCTCCTGTCACACCGATTACGGCGGGACGTTTCTCCGTCCCTTCCGGCATATGATTTTCCACCAGCATTCCTCCTGCTCTTACTTGGCCTCAAACCAGGACCGTCCCGTTTTGGCTTCCACCTCCAGGGCCACCTGCAGGTTTGCCGCATGCTTCATTTTATCCTCCAGGATCTCCCGGACCTGCTCCGCTTCCTTAATATCCGCCTCGATCAGCAGCTCATCGTGGACCTGAAGCACAATCCGTGAGCGCATTTTTCTCTTTCTCAGCTCCCGATCCACATTGACCATGGCAATCTTCATAATATCCGCCGCCGTTCCCTGGATCGGGGAATTCATGGCCACACGCTCGCCGAAGGCCCTGGTCCGAGGGGAATCCAGTTCGGGAATGGGCCTTCTCCTGCCGAAGAGAGTGGATACCCACCCCCGGCTCTTCGCCTGTTCCACCAGACCGTCCAGAAACGCCTTTACCCCGGGATAGGTTTCAAAATACTTGTTGATGTATTCCAAAGCCTCCTTTCTGGATATGCTCAGGTCCTCGCTCAGGCCGAATGCGCTGATTCCGTATACGATTCCGAAGTTCACCGCCTTGGCATTTCTTCTCTGCAGAGGCGTCACCTCTTCCAGAGGAGTGTGGAACACCTGAGAAGCCGTGATAGCGTGAATATCCTGAGCCTCCCGGTATGCTTCGATCAGTCTCTCATCCCCCGACATATGTGCCAGGATTCTCAGTTCGATCTGGGAATAGTCCGCATCTACAAATACAAACCCCTCTTCCGCCACAAAAACCTTTCTGATCTCTCTCCCCAGCTCCATCCGGACCGGTATATTCTGAAGATTGGGCTCCGTGCTGCTGATCCGCCCCGTGGCTGTGATGGTCTGATTAAACTTTCCGTGAATCCGTCCGTCCGCTCCGATATACGCTGCCAATCCCTCCGCATAGGTGGAGTTGAGCTTGGTCAGCTGGCGGTAATCCAAAATCATCCGGATCACAGGGCATTCGGGAGCCAGCTTTTCCAGTACGTCCGCCGCCGTAGAGTACCCTGTTTTCGTCTTTTTTCCGCCCTTCAGCTTCATCTTCTCAAACAGAATCTCGCCCAACTGCTTGGGAGAGTTGATATTGAATTCCTCCCCCACCTCTTTGTATATTTTCTGCTCCAGCTCTCCGATCCGCTCCTTCAGACGATCGCCGTACTCCTTCAGCTCCCGGCGCTCCACATGAATGCCGGCTTCCTCCATATGGTACAGACTGTAGATCAGAGGCATTTCGATTTCTTCAAACAGGCGGCTCATCCCCGCTTCCTCAAGCCTCTCCTTCAAGGGCTCCGCCGCCTTCCACAGAATGTAAGCCATATGGCAGGCGCATACGGCCGCCTTGTCCTCACCCTGCTCAAATGCGGCATCCAAAGCTGTTTTTCCCAAGAGGTCCGCCTGAGAAGGCACCGTCATGGACAGATAATCTCTGGCCAGGTCATCATAAGCATAACTGTCCTTCAGAGGATTCAGCAGATAAGCGGCCACAGATCCGTCCCGCACGCACCCGTTTTCCTCCAGCTTCAGGCAGGAAAGCTGAGCTTTCAGATCCGTTGTCCAGGTCTCTCCCGAAAGGCAGAGCTTCGCCGCCGCCTCCCTGAGCCATTCCGGAGAAATATCTTTCCCCGCCAAAATGCAGAAGATCTGCTCCTCGCCGAAGCAAACGGCCAGAGCTGCCGCTTCCTTTTCCGTTCCTGCGGCCTTTTTTCCGATCTCCAGGCAGCCGTCCGCCCCTGCGAGAAATGACAGCTGTCCCTCCTCCTTCTCCTGTCGTTCTCTCACAGCCAGCCGAAGGCCTCTTTTGTCCGCCTCTGCCGCCTTTCTGATCACGGCTTCCGCTTCCTTCTTCTCCGTGATTCTGCGGAAGCAGGCCTCCGCGGCGTTTTCTCCCCTGGCTTCCTCTCCGAATCTGGTGAGGATGGATTTAAACTCAAGGCGCTTCATATACTGATAGGCCGCCGGCGTATACAGATTTCCCACCTTCGCGTCCTCATAAGAAAATTCCACCGGGCTGTCCGTGCAGATTGTGGCCAGAGTTTTGCTCATCTGCGCCAGATCGTAATGCTCCTCCAGAGCCTTTTTCGCCCTGGGCGGACGGATCTCCTCCAGATGCTCCATGGCATTTTCTATGGACCCATAGGACGCAATGATGGCGGTAGCCGTCTTTTCTCCGATGGAAGGCACCCCGGGGATGTTGTCCGAGCTGTCGCCCATAAGAGCCTTTACGTCGCTAAATTCCAAAGGAGTGACCTGGTATTCCCGTTTCACATCCTCCGGATAATAGTCCTTTACCTCCGTCACCCCCCTGCTTGTCCGGGGAATGCGGATCTTAATATGCTCATCCGACAGCTGAAGAAGGTCCCGGTCTCCGGAAACAACGGATACCTCCACTCCCTTCCCGGCCATGCGCTTGGCCACCGTCCCCAGGATGTCATCTGCCTCATATCCGGCCAGAGTGAGAATGGGGATTTCCATGGCAGCCAAAACCTCTTTCATAAGAGGCACCTGCTCCCTCAGCTCTTCCGGCATAGGTTTTCTTGTCCCTTTGTATTCTGCATACATTTTATGGCGAAAAGTAGGCTCCTTCCGGTCAAATGCCACCGCCAGATGGTCGCACTGCTCCTCTTCCAGAATCCGAAACATAATGTTCAGAAATCCATAGACCGCATTGGTATGGAGTCCCTCTGAATTGGTAAGATCCGGCACGCCGTAAAAAGCCCGGTTCAAAATGCTGTGTCCGTCTATCAATACTAATTTTTCCATTCCGTTCTCCCTTACAAAAAGATTCCTGCCTGCCACCAGATCCGAAGCTGAAGAAGAAAGGTCACAAACAGCCAGAGCGAGCTGAGGGTGGCAAATACGTAGCGCAGAACCGTCAGAGCGTGAACATGGCGGATTCTCTCCCAGGACTGCTCCAGAGACCTTTCCAGGGCGCCCCGGATATCATAGACGCCGATGTCGTCATCCAGCTGACGGATTCCGCAGTCTACGGTAAAATAGATCTCCAGCTCTTCCCTGCATTCCGAGCAGTCCTTTACATGGATCAGGAACTCCTCCAGCTCTTCATCGGTCAGCTGCCCGTTGATATAGGGCATAATCATCTGTTCCGCTTCCCTGCACGTCATTTTCCTTCCCTCCTCTCCGCTTTCATTTTCTGCTTATCTTTTCCTATCATACAACAGATCATACCGCATTTCAACCTCAGCCGGCCCCTTCCGCCTTCCGCTCAGAAAAAGAAAAGACCGCCGCACCTGAATTCTCAGATGCAAACGGTCTTCTGCCCCTGCCAAGGAGTGCCGGCTGCGGGACTTGAACCCGCACGATGTTGCCACCAATGGATTTTGAGTCCACCTCGTCTGCCATTCCGACAAGCCGGCGCTAAATAATCAGCGTATGTTATCTTATCAGAAATGGCAGAAAAAAGCAATAGGTTTTCCCAACTTTTTCTTATACCTAAAATGAATTTTTAAATTCCACACGCCCAAAGGGCGTGCGGACGAAAAGTTGGACTCTTGCGCATCGTGACGAATGATGAAATACACAAAAGAACAAATAGCGACTGCATTACAACTGCTGGATTCTACGGGTTCTCCAAGAAAGGTTATAGAACTTCTTGG
>CALWEP010000072.1 GCA_944377325.1 uncultured Lachnospiraceae bacterium | reverse complement strand
GAAAAATATGTTATGATATGGTGCAGAATGTGTATCATATATTTCATTCATTGGAGGTGCTAAACCATGTTAGTTTCAGCAAAGGAAATGCTTGAAAAAGCAAGAGACGGCAAATATGCCGTAGGTCAGTTCAATATCAATAACCTGGAATGGACCAAATCCATTCTGCTTACCGCAGAGGAGTTAAAGTCCCCGGTTATTCTTGGTGTGTCCGAGGGCGCAGGCAAATACATGACCGGTTATAAGACGGTTGCAGCTATGGTAAGCGCTATGATCGAGGAGCTGGGAATCACCGTTCCGGTTGCCCTTCATCTGGATCACGGCAGCTACGAAGGCTGCTATAAGTGCATCGAGGCCGGATTCTCTTCCATTATGTTCGACGGTTCCCATTATCCCATCGACGAGAACGTGGCTAAGACTCAGGAGCTGGTAAAGGTATGCCAGGAGAAGGGACTTTCTCTGGAGGCAGAGGTTGGCTCCATCGGCGGCGAGGAAGACGGCGTAGTAGGCCTCGGCGAGTGCGCAGATCCGGCGGAGTGCAAGAGAATTGCCGATCTGGGCGTAACCATGCTGGCTGCCGGCATCGGAAACATCCACGGAAAATATCCGGCAAATTGGCCGGGACTTCGTTTCGACGTACTCGAGGCGATTAAGAAAGAAGTAGGGGACATGCCGTTAGTGCTTCACGGAGGTACCGGTATCCCGGAGGATATGATCAAGAAGGCAATCAGTCTGGGCGTTGCAAAGATCAACGTAAATACGGAGTGTCAGCTGTCCTTTGCAGAGGCTACCAGAAAGTACATCGAAGCAGGCAAGGACTTAGAGGGCAAGGGCTTTGACCCGAGAAAGCTTCTGGCTCTCGGAGCAGAGGCGATCAAGCAGACCGTAAAAGAGAAGATGGAACTGTTTGGCTCCGTTGGAAAAGCCTGAGATTGAAGGATAATCAGAAGAACAAAGGCGTTCTTCCCGGAAGGGGAGAACGTCTTTTCTTAGGAATACGGGGATGATTCAGGCTGAAAGGCAGTATGTATGGACATAGGAGAGGAAAAAAATAGGATGAACGAACGGATAAACATTTCAGAAGTGTTCGGAAAAAATGTATTTAATGAGAGCGTTATGAGGGAGCGGCTTCCCAAAAGCGTGTTTAAAAAACTGAAGGAAACCATAGAAAACGGCAAGGAACTGGATCCCTCCATCGCGGATGTGGTGGCTCACGCCATGAAGGACTGGGCGATCGAACGGGGCGCGACCCATTACACCCATTGGTTCCAGCCTCTTACGGGAATCACTGCGGAAAAGCACGATTCCTTCATTTCCGCTCCCGGTCCGGACGGAAAGGTGATTATGGAATTTTCCGGGAAAGAGCTGATCAAGGGTGAGGCAGACGCTTCCTCCTTTCCGTCGGGGGGTCTGAGAGCCACCTTTGAAGCCAGGGGCTATACTGCCTGGGACTGCACCTCTCCCGCATTCCTGCGGGAGGACGCCATCGGCGTGACGCTCTGCATTCCTACAGCGTTCTGCTCCTACAAGGGAGAGGCCCTGGATCAGAAGACTCCCCTTCTCCGTTCCATGCAGGCCATCAATGACCAGTCTCTCCGTATCCTCAGACTGTTCGGAAATCAGACTTCCACCCGGGTGGTTCCGTCTGTGGGACCGGAGCAGGAGTATTTCCTGGTGGACCGGGAGAAATATCTCAAGAGGAAGGATCTGATCTATACGGGCCGTACCCTGTTCGGAGCCATGCCTCCCAAGGGACAGGAGCTGGATGATCATTACTACGGCGCTATCAGAGAAAGAATCGGATCCTTCATGAACGAAGTGAACCGGGAGCTGTGGAAGCTGGGCGTGACTGCCAAAACTCAGCACAATGAGGCTGCTCCGGCTCAGCATGAGCTGGCCCCCATCTACGCTCAGGTGAACCTGGCGGTGGACCACAACCAGATGATCATGGAGACCCTGAAAAAGGTTGCCGGCCGCCACGGCCTTACCTGCCTGCTTCATGAGAAGCCTTTTGCAGGAGTGAACGGATCCGGAAAGCACAACAACTGGTCTTTGACGACCGATGACGGCATCAATCTGCTCAATCCGGGCGACACGCCCCATGAAAATGTCCAGTTCCTCCTGGTGCTGGCCTGCATTCTGAAGGCGGTGGACGTTCATGCCGATCTGCTCAGGGAATCTGCCTCTGACGTGGGAAATGACTCCCGCCTGGGAGGCAATGAGGCTCCGCCTGCTATCATATCCGTATTTCTGGGAGATCAGCTGGAGGACGTGATCGATCAGCTCTGCGATACGGGCGAGGCGACCCATTCCAAGCAGGGAGGAACCCTGAAAACAGGCGTAGCCATGCTGCCGGACCTGGATCAGGACGTGACAGACCGGAACCGCACCTCTCCCTTCGCGTTTACCAACAATAAATTTGAGTTCCGCATGGTAGGTTCTTCCGACTCGGTGGCTCCTTCCAACGTGGTGCTCAACACCATCGTTGCGGAAGCCTTCAAGGAAGCGGCCGACGAGCTGGAGCAGGCAGAGGACTTCTCCATGGCGGTTCATGATATGATCAAAAAGCTTCTTACGGAGCACAGAAGAATCATTTTCAACGGAAACGGCTACTCGAAATCCTGGGTGAAGGAAGCGGAGAGAAGAGGGCTTCCCAACATTTCCTGCATGGTGGAGGCGATTCCGGCGCTGACTACGGAAAAGGCCGTAAAGCTTTTTGAGACCTTTAAGGTTTACACAAGGGCAGAGCTGGAGTCCAGAGCGGAAGTAGAGTATGACGCTTATTCCAAGATCGTGAATATTGAGGCTCTGACCATGACCAACATTGCCGGAAAGCAGATTATCCCTGCTATCATCCGGTACACGGCCAGACTGGCCGATTCCATGGCCAAGGTGCAGAGCGTCTGCCCGGATGCGGAAATTTCCGTGCAGCGGGATCTGCTTCTTGAGGCATCCCGCCGTCTGGCGGAGATCAAGGCAGCCCACAGCAAGCTCATCGACCTTCAGGAAGAATGCAAATCCATCCGTGGCGGAAGAGAGCGGGCTGTGGCCTGCAGAGAGCGGCTGGTTCCTGCTATGGAGGAGCTGCGCCGGCCGGTGGACCTGCTGGAGAGAATTGTGGATAAGGACCTGTGGCCCATGCCTTCCTACGGCGATCTGTTGTTTGAAGTGTAGGAAAAGATACAGAAGAATACATATAAAAAATGAGACCTTCCCGCAGAATTCAGGCTTAAAAAGCTGAATCAATATGGGAAAGTCTCATTTTTTAATAGTTTCTAGTTCCTGAGAAATTCAAGAGCATCTTGAATGTTGTGAAAAGCCATGGTAGTATATTTAAGAAGATTTTGTCCGTGAGGAGGTTTTGATCGGAGCTTGCTTGGAATGGGATTGTTCATAGATCAGATACAGGAAATACTTTTGGAAAAACAGTGAAAGGATAATGAAATATGGATATAGGGAAGTACATAGATGATGACCTTTTAAACCGTTTTGAATTTTATAATTACGGGCATGCTTTAGAAATTCTTCATGATGCGTTTCCTGCGGAATGGAATGAATTGCAGGAGTGCTTAAGAAATTTGAAACTTACTTTGGCGGATATCAAAAAAGCCGGAGGGAATGAATCGCCGATACCGAAGAAGTTTGACGATGTTTTATACCCATATGGATGGAGAGAGATAAGGATAAGCGGCGACTTGATTGTGAAGAAATATCCTCGGCAGACAGCGCAGCGCAGAGGCCGTTTTGCCGATGAACCCTATGAGATTGAGACAATTGAAGGATATATAGATGGCCATAACATAGATTTCTTGAAAAACAGGGTTGCTTTTGACCTGGAATGGAACAGCAAAGACCAAACCTTTGACCGGGATTTGCTTGCAATGAGAACGTATTTTGACTGCGGATTAATTGATGTGGGTATTATTGTGACAAGGTCAGAAGCGCTCAACGATATTTTTAAGCGTGAAAAAGATGACAGCGGACAGCTGCTGATAAAAAAATATGGAGCAAGTACTACATGGATGGGAAAGCTGAAATATAGACTTGATTCACGCCGTAATGGCGGCTGCCCCATTTTAGCAATAGGAATCGGAAAGGAATGTATTGAAGAATATGGCAGATTTAGCAAATACTGTAAAAAATTTACAGAAATTTACCAATGGAAAGAAGTATAATACAATTTATGCGGATCCGCCGTGGCAGTTTCAGAACAGAACCGGAAAAGTTGCCCCGGAACACAAGCGTTTAACACGGTATGAAACCATGACAATAGAGGATATTAAGGCACTTCCTGTTTCGGATATTGCAGGCGAAAAAGCGCATTTATATTTATGGGTGCCTAATGCGTTGCTTCCGGATGGGTTGGCCGTAATGGATGCATGGGGATTTGAATATAAGGGAAATCTTGTGTGGGAAAAAGTCAGAAAAGACGGAGGCCCTGACGGGCGGGGAGTTGGGTTCTACTTCAGAAATGTTACGGAACTTATTCTGTTCGGCATAAAGAAAAAAAGTGCGCCGAACAGAACTTTGCAGCCGGCACGCTCTCAGGTGAACATTATCAGAGCAATGAAACGAGAACATAGCCGAAAACCGGATGAAATCATACCGATTATCGAAGCGTGCAGTCAAGAGCCTAGGATCGAATTGTTTGCAAGAGGTATCAGAGAGGGCTGGGATATGTGGGGAAACCAGGCAACAGAAGATTATGAACCAACGTGGGATACGTACGCGAACCATACGGTAGCTCACGCAAAATAGAATAAAAAGAAAACAATATTTTTCATAAAAAGGGGCCGTTGCAAAATAGATGAGTAATCATCTATGGAGCAGCGGCTCCAGTTTTATGCCCTGAAAACAGAAAACGAACCCCGAAGAGTCCGTAATCCATGGTATAATAAGATATGACCAGTAAATTAAAATACCATAAAAATTATACTGAATTCGGCGAGCCTTATCAACTGGTTTTGCCATTAAATTTGGAAGGTTTGGTTCCTGATGAGACTTAAGTTCGACTGCTGAGCCACGAACTGGAGGGATTGGATTACAGCTTGCTGTATCAGGCTTACTCTGCCAAAGGCAGAAATCCGGCAGTGGACCCAAAGACCATGTTCAAGATCCTGACCTATGCCTATT
>CALWEP010000071.1 GCA_944377325.1 uncultured Lachnospiraceae bacterium | reverse complement strand
TTCCCGGAGGCTGAGCAATGATCTGAATCCCTGCCTCCAGAATATCTTCCTCTTCCAGAAGCTCCAGCTTTCCGCTTCCTCCTCCGAACATCTCCTTGAATACCTTGTCGAATTCGCTGCGGATTTCCCGGAATTTTTCCTCAAACTGCCGTCTCATGCCCGTATCCAGCTCCTGAATAATGTCCAGGAGAACGGTCTCCGCCTTGATCAGGTCCTCGTGCTGGCCCTTCATGAACTCATACCGCTCCGAGATCTCTTTGTAGTCCTCAATGGCATTTACATTCACGTTTCCCAGGGCTCGGATGGAGGACTTCAAGGCTTCCGTGCGCTTTTTAAGCTCCGGCAGCGCGGTCATGGAGCCATCCCGCAGTTCCTCCGCCCGGGAATAGGTCAGCTCATATTCGTTCCACATATAATCTACGTAACCGTCCAGGCGCTCCGTCAGTTTTTCCTGCTGTCCCTGAAGACGGAACAGCTCCTTGTCCAGGCGGGATACCTCACCTGAAAGCTGCTCTCTTTTTTCAAAAAATTCTCCCTGTCTGGCCGTGCGTTCTTCTCTGTCCTGAAGGGCCTTTTCCAGCTCCTCTGCCAGACGGGCGGCCGTTTTCTCCGCATTTGCGATAAGCTCCCGCAGACGGGCGATCTCCTCTTCTTTTTCCCGGATAACCTGGCTGCTTCCGCCCGCCCCCGCTCCCAGGGAGGAACGCTCCTCGTCCAGACGCTTCATTTCCTCGCGGACGCGGCGGATATTTTCCATGGCGAACTGGTGCTTCTGATGGAGTCCGGAGGTTTCCAGCTGTGCCTTCGCCAGCTCTTCCCGGCGCAGAGCCCCTGCTTCCCGTTCTTCCTCCAGCTGCCTGCCCAGCTCCTCGATTTCTTTATCTGCCGCCTTGTTTTTCTCTTCCAGAAGAGACTCTTCGCGGCTCAGGTCTGACTGGCTTCTGTTCAGCTCCTTCAGCTGCTCTTCCAGATCCCTGTTTTCCCGGACCATATCCGTGGAAGATTCGGCGATCTCCGCCTTTTTCTCCTCCAAGCCGGCGATTCCGATCTGGATCGTGTTCCTCCGCAGAATCTCCTCCTGTCTCTCCGCCTTGAGGGCCTCCAGGTTTTCCTTTTCCTCCGCCAGCAGGCCTTCGTTTAAAGCCAGCTCCCGCTGAATGTCATCCACCCGGACCAGGGCCTTCCGGCAGGCTTCCTCCAGCTCCTCGATCTCCCGTCTCCGTCCCAGCAGATTGCTGGTATTTTTAAACGCGCCTCCGGTCATGGAGCCGCCGGCGCTCAATAATTCACCCTCCAGGGTAACGATCCGCAGCGAATAGCGGTATTTTTTTGCCACTGCGATGGCCCGGTCGATGTTTTCCGCCACCACCACACGGCCCAGGAGGTAATCCGCCAGCCCCTCATACTGAGGCTCCACCTGCACCAGCCGGTTGGCGAGGCCGATGATCCCCGGCTCCTTTAAGGCTGCCTCCTGGGAAAAGCCCCCTCTGCCGCTGACGCTGGTAAGGGGAAGAAAGGTGGCGCGGCCGTACTTATTCTTTTTCAGGTACTCGATCAGCTGCTTAGCCGTCTGTTCGGAATCGGTGACAATGTTCTGAATGCTTCCCCCCAGAGCCGTCTCCACCGCCACCTCATACTTCTTCTCCGTGGCAATAATATCGGCCACAACGCCGTGAATGCCCTTCACCCGGTCCCGCACTTCCATCACCCGGCGGATGCTGCCGCCGTAGCCCTCATACCGCTCTGCCAGGTTTCTCAAAGATTCCAGCTTGGTATGGCTGGTATGGTACTGCTGCTGAGTATCATTCAGATTCTTATTTAAGCGGCGGACCTCCTGCTCCAGCTCGTCCATCCGCCCTTCCGCTCCGCTCTGCCGTTCCGACAGGGCCGCCAGCCTGTCCTCCACCTCATCCAGCTTCCGGTGCTCCACCTTCAGCTGTTCGTCCTGAACGGATTCGTCGCTTTTGAATTTCAGAAGCCTCTGAGCCACCTCCGAGCGGCGGACCTGCGCCTGCTCCAGCATGGTGGCATATCTCTGCTTTCTGGCTGCCAGAGACGCTTTTTCATTCAGGTTGGCGATGATCAGAGTCTTTCCTTCCTCAATGCGGCGGTCCAGCAGCATAGCCGCTTCCTCGGTACGGCGAAGGGCGTCCTCCGCCTCCGTCTGACGCTTCAGGCAGGCCTCCGCCTCTGCGTCCACTTCATCCCTCTCTTTTTCATAACCGGCCATCTGACTGCTTTTTTCCTGAAGCTCTCCGTCAATGGCCGCCATGCGGGCCGCAATGTGCTCCGCGTTCATTCTCTCTGTGTTGATCTGCTCCTTTAATACGCCGATCTGGCCCTCCAGATTTCCTTTGAGCATTCCGGCTCCCGTATGCTCCTCCCTCTTTCCGGCCAGCTGCTGATCCAGCCGGGCAATGGATGCCGTCAGGCTGTCGTACTCTTTTTTCAGGTTTTCGGAAGCGGCCTTGGTTTCCTCCAGGTGACCGGAAACGATGGCCTCCTTTTCCTCCAGCTCCTTTTTCTGAACCCGGATCTCCTCCGTCTCCAGCAGGAAGGCGTTGGCGTCGCACCGCCTCAGCTCCTCCTTCAGCCGCAGATATTCCTTAGCCGTCTCAGACTGCTTCGCCAGAGGACCTACCTGCTTTTCCAGCTCCGTGAGGATATCCGTCACCCGGACCAGGTTCTGTTTTTCGTCCTCCAGCTTTTTCTGCGCCACCACCTTGCGGCGCTTGAATTTCACAATACCCGCCGCCTCGTCAAACAGTTCTCTCCGTTCTTCCGGTTTTCCGCTCAGGATCTTGTCAATCTGCCCCTGGCCGATGATGGAATAGCCTTCCTTTCCGATTCCCGTATCATAGAACAGCTCGTTGATATCCTTCAGGCGGCAGACGCTGCCGTTCATCAGATATTCGCTCTCTCCGGAGCGGTAGATCCGCCTGGTGATGGTCACCTCATCGTAATCCACCGGAAGCTTGTGATCGCCGTTGTCCAGGGTGATGGCAACGGAAGCAAAGCCCTGAGGCTTTCTCAGCTCCGTGCCTGCGAAAATCACGTCCTGCATGCTGGCGCCCCTCAGCTGCTTTACCTTCTGCTCTCCCAGTACCCAGCGGACGGCATCGGCTACGTTGCTCTTTCCGCTTCCGTTGGGGCCTACAATGCCGGTGATTCCGTTATGGAACTGAAACACGATCTTATTGGCAAACGATTTGAAGCCATGGATCTCTATACTTTTTAAATACATACGTTCTCCTGCTCCCGGGCTCTTTCTTCCTTCAGTCTGAGTATTCCTTTGTAAGCGGCCATCTGCTCCGCCGCCTTTTTGGACCGTCCCTGACCCCGGCCGATCTCTCTGCCGCCGATCTTGGCGCAGGTCTCATAGATCCGGTTGTGCTCCGGTCCCTCCTCCCCCAGGAGTTCATAGGTGAGGGCTTCCTTTCCCATTCCCTGCACCATTTCCTGCAGAATAGTCTTGCTATCATAAAAGAGCTGCTTATTTTCCAGATCGTTCAGAATAAATTTATGGATAAACTCTTTTGCACTAGCAAAACCACCGTCCAAATAGATCGATCCGATCAGCGCCTCCATGGCGTCCGATATCACCGAGCTTCTGGCTCTTCCTCCCGTGGCCTCTTCTCCCCGCCCCAGAAGCAGATACTCCCCCAGATGGATCTCTCCCGCGCAGTAGGCCAGAGCCTGTTCACACACCATGCTGGCTCTCGTCCTGGTCATTTCTCCCTCCGGCATCCTGCTGTTTTTGTGAAACAGGAAGTCGCTGGACACCAGTTCCAGAACCGCGTCCCCCAGAAATTCCAGTCTTTCATTGTTTCTGGCCTTCTCCCAGTGCTTTTCGTTGGCATAGGAGCTGTGGGTCATGGCATGGGCCAGAAGATTTCTGTCCTGAAAGTGATAGCCGATCACCTGCTCCAGTTTTTCTAATTTCCGATTCATTTTTTCTCCTCCCACAGGCGTTTTACAAGAAAGAAAAAGCCCTAGTCCCTAGGGCTTTTATCTCAACGCCTTATTTTTCAGTTCAGCGCATTTTTAATCTGCTCTACCGCATCGCCCACGGACACGATCTTTTCCGCCTCCTCGCTGGGAATCTCAATGTCAAACTCCTCTTCGATGCCCATGATGATCTGGAATACATCCAGAGAATCGGCGCCCAGATCATCCACAAAGGTGGATTCCATGGTAATCTCCTCCGGCTCGATATTCAATACCTCTCCGATAATCGACTGCAATTTCTCAAATTCCATGACCTCATTCCTTTCCTTACTCTGTTTTTTCTCTGCCCAGGCTTTCTCTGATTTTTTCGTTGATGCCCTGTTCCTTGAACGTCACGCACTGGATGATGGAATTGCACACCTCCGTCGCTTTGGAATTTCCGTGGGTCTTTACCACCAGTCCGTTTAACCCCAAAAGAGGTGCTCCGCCGTACTTGCTGGCATCAAAGTCCTTCAGCGTTTCCTTCAGCGCCGGCTTCACCAGAAGAGCGCCGATCTTGCTGCGAAGGCTGGTCATCATGCCCGCCTTCACCTTCGAAATCAGGGTGGACCCTACGCCTTCATAGAGCTTTAAGATCACATTCCCCACAAAAGCCTCGCACACCACCACGTCCGCGCCGCCGTGAGGAATCTCCCGGGCCTCGATGCTGCCGATGAAGTTGATATCCCCGCAGGCCTTCAGAAGGGGGAAGGTCTCCTTTACCAGAGCATTTCCCTTTTCCTCCTCCGCCCCGATGTTCACAATGGCCACCCGGGGGTTTTTTACCCCTACTACGTGCTCCATATAGATGGAGCCCATCCTGGCAAACTGCACCAGATGGGACGGTCTGGCATCCACATTGGCTCCGCAGTCAATGAGCAGGGATACTCCCTTTTCCGTCGGGATAAGCGGCGCCAGAGGCGGGCGCTCCACTCCCTTGATCCTGCCCACGATCACCTGGCCTCCCACCAGTATGGCTCCGGAGCTTCCGGCGGATACGATGGCATCCGCTTCTCCTCCCTTTACCATATTCATGCCCACCACCAGGGAAGAATCCTTCTTCCGGCGGATGGCATTTACGGGGGGCTCCTCCGTGGCAATCACTTCCTCAGCGTTCCGGATCAGAATCCGGCCCTCTCCGCAGGAATATTTCTTCAGTTCCTGCTCCACCGCCTTCTCCTGTCCCACCAGAATGATCTGAATATCATCTCGCTTTTCCGCCGCCTGGACAGCTCCCTTGACGATCTCGCCCGGAGCGTAGTCTCCGCCCATGGCGTCCACTGCTATTTTTATCATGGCTGATACTCCTTCCGCCTTCCTGCTTCTCCATAATCTATTACATACTATACTAAAGAATATTTCAGAAATCAACATGGATTTTTTCCGATTTCTTCCGTACTGTTTTTCCATGCAGAAACAGATTTTTCTCCCGTTCCGCAGGCCGGTCCGCTTCCTCACGGACCGTCGGGAAAGGTTTCCTCCTGAATGAGTATCCCCGGAGACTCCTTTTCCTCCCGGGAAGGACAGCCCATCCACAGAACCGCACATACGCCCGCAGCGCACAAAAGCGTCAGAACCGCCGCCGTCAAAAACACTTTTCTCTTTTTCGCCTTTCTTTTTCCGGAAACCGGCCGTTTCCTGCTTCTGCCCCGCGCCGTTTCCCTTCTGCTTCTTCTGTCATTTTCTTCCAGCATTTCCAGCTCCTCCTGATACGATCATTCCAGTACCTGTTCAGCTGTTTTTATTCTACATAAAATCAGGCATCTTGTCAAAACCATGCTGCCGGCGGGAAAAGGAATGGCATGGCCGCCCTGCAGGCCGAAGCATCAGCCTTTTTTGGCAAAATGATTCATGAAGAAGTCTGTAAATGCAGCCAGCTCTTTTTCCTGAGATACGTAAACATACAGGTTTTCATCGTCCAGCCAGTCATAGGCATTGATTCCGATATAGCTTTTTCTGTCCGGATAAATAATAAACGCATCGGTGGGATATTTGTTCCGGTACGCCTTCAGAATCTGTGAGCGGCGGTAAAAAACCGGTTCTCCCCGTCCGGAAAGATCCGGAACCGTAGGCACTGCCGCGATGGTTTCCTCCTTTTCGTTCCATCCGATGATCAGACTGCCGATCTTCGTCTTGCTGCCATGGACAAATCCGTAGTTAAACCAGGATACGTCCTCCGTATAGCCATATATCAGCCTGTAGTCTTCTCCATGCTCCACAGCCTGATCAAACAGCTGCCTCATTTTCTTTACATTGGCATTGCTCTTTTCCATATCGGGCTCCGGCCCCTTAAACAGCTTGCTGAAAAATCCCATATCCTTCCTCCTTGATTTGTTTTTTGCCGCATTATTGCTGCTGTCTCAGCTTTTCCAGGTAATCCGCGATCGCCCGGATCTGAAAGGCCGCCGTTTCGTCAGCCGCCTCCGGCACAAGCAGCGGCAGAGTTTCCGGAATGGCCTTCCGTATCACCATTACTGCCAGGCACAGGTTAATAAACAGAGCTGTCGTTTCCCTGTCCGCCCTTATTCCGAAGCATTCCAGAATTTCCCCGAAAAGCTGTGCCTGCTTCCGGCGGAATTTTCTCAGTTCCTCTTCCGGCAGGCGTCTGAAAAGCAGCTGCTGATCCTCAACAGACAGAACGGCAATTCCGTTTTTTTCTCCGTAACAGCAGTCAAACAGAAATTTTTCCACTGCGCCTCGCCGGCTCAGGGACGGATCTTCCGTCAGCCGTCTGGCATAAGAGAGAATCCGGGGCTGCTGCAGGTACAGGCTTTCCACCGCCAGCTCCTCTTTTCCGGAAAAAAAGGAATAAAAAAATGTGCGTGAAATCCCCACTTTTTTATAAATCTGCTCTACCGTGGTATGCTGTACTCCCTGTCGGGCCATCAGCTTAAGCCCCTCGGCAAGCAGTTCCTCTTTTACCCGCTTTCTTTCTTCTTCCGAATAAGCAACTCTTGGCATGCGGTCTCCTTTCCATTTTTAATAATAAAAACAAATTCGCGAATTTGTTTTTATTTTATCACAGGAGTTTTTGAAACACAACCTTCATTCCCTTCTCTCCAACGAAAAAACCGGGCCGGGGCAGTTCTCCCCGGTCCGGTCCGTATTGTTTTTCCGTTCTTTTACGCCTGTCCCTGGCTGAATTTAAATGCCTCAGGAACTGCCTTGGAAGGATCATAGGTCTCCAGGATCTTTCCGTATCTCTCCCTGTAGTCATTGTCTACGGGAATCTGCGGAATCACCTTGCTGGCCTCCTCAAAAAAGTGCTTGGAGCCTCTGCCCATCTGCTGGCCTCTCACCGTGTGCTTATCCAGGGCCAGGTCCATGATCTCAATCTTTTTGCCCATGGCCGCTTCCTTGATGATGATATTCTTCAGGAAGTCGCTGGAGCGGTCCTTTCCGCTGCTGCACAGGATCCGAATCGCATGAATGAAATACATGGGCTGATCTCCGTCGTCATAGGGGAAATTTTTGCGCATTTCATTCAGCGTATTTACGTATACGGCCGCATCCAGGTTGCCGAAGCCGATGTCCTCCACAGAGATGGTCAAAAGCCTTCTCCACAGCTTTTCCAGCAGGGTGGGGCCGGAAGTGTAAAGCTCGTAGGCATAACGGCATGCCTCCTCCTCCATCGCTCTGCGGATGGATTTCTGCAGGCAGGAGATTACCTCATCCGCCGCAAATCCGTTTCTTGTTGTTGCACTTGCCCATAAATTATATTCAGCCATTTTTCTTCTCCTTATACAGATCAATTATTTCCACAATCAGTGTCTTCATCATTTCCGCTCCCATCAGCTGATCCTCAGCATGGGTCATAAGCAGAGAAATCTGAGGCTCTCTCGTTTCCACTTCCTGATGGAGCACATCGAAATGAGCGTGATGAGCCTCTATAAAGTTTTTGTCGCCGTCCTGCAGTCTGGCAGCGCATCCGTCAAAATCTCCTTTTTTAGCCTGTGAAAGGGCCTCCAGGTAGCAGGATTTCGCCATTCCCGCATAGCTGATCATCTCCATGGCGACTTCAGACAGCTTTTCCACATCGCACATAGCCTTCCGTCCCTCATCCTTTCAGATTAATCGCAAAATCCAGGGCAGCGTCTCCGTCTGCCAGGGCGTACACTCTGGGCTCTACGCAGGCAACGGGAATTCCCATCTGGACCTTGATTCCCTCCACCGCATAGGAGAGCTGCGGTCCAACCAGACATACGTCCCACTTCCCGACTTCTTTGTCCAGTTCCATCCGGGCTACCGCTCCCACTTCCACATCCATTCCGCGCTTCGCACCGGCCTCTCTCATCTTATTTACCAGAATAGAGCTGGACATTCCCGCATTGCAGCAAAGTAAAATTTTCATATCTTTTCTTCCTTTCTCCCCTGTTCTCAGCAGACCGCTATGAGCGTTTCCAAAAATTCTCCGGCGTTCTCCGTTCCCCACAGACGGCGCAGCTTCTGTCCGTCTGCGGCAATTCGGTTGAACAGCTGAAACAGTGCGTCTACCTCCTGATTCAGCTTGGCCTCAATGGCCGGCATCATAATCAGGGTAATTTCCTTTCCTTCACGATGCACGGGCCGTTTCAGGATCGCCACCGCCACCGCCGTCTTCTGAGCAAAGGTCATGAGCGGATGAGGGATCATCATCTGCTCTCCCAGAACCGTGGGATAATTTTCCTCCCTCTGGAGCACGTCTTCCACGAATTCGTTTCCGCTTTCTATTTTATTTCCTTTCTCCAGCCTTGCGGCCAGTTCCCTTACAACCGATTCAAAGGTTTCCTCTTCCCGGAAGATCACGATCTCCTCCGGAAAGAAATATTTCTGAATAATACTCACGCACCGATTCCCCACCCGGATCTTCCGGATCAGACTGCTCAAGTCCTCCGTGGCCTTCTCATCCGGCACACTTTCGATCCAGTAGTAAGGAATCTCCCCCTTTACACTCAAGTTTCCCGTGGATACGATCAGATCCACCTCGTGCTCCGCCAGGTAATCCTCCAGGCTGTAGCTGAGGATTACGTCCGTCACTTCCACATGATTGAAAAAATGATTTTTCAGCCAGACCGTCACGATGGCGTTGATGCTGTTCCGGCTGGAGCCGATCACCACCGTCTTCAGCCGCACATTAATATTTTCCAGGTAGTGCTGGACAAACACGGCGATATATGCCACCTCGTCATCCCGGATATAAATGTGCTTGCAGTGATAGACAATGGGTACCATGAGCATGGCGATCTCATAAGCAAAGGGATACGTCTTTTTAATGTCCTCCATAAGAGGGTTCTGAATCTCATACCCCGTTTCCGCCCGGCGCATCATGTACTCAATATGAATCAGCATATTTTCGTACAGAGAATCCGAGCTGTGCAGGTCGAAATCATACTTTTCCAGAACTTCCCTTAAAAACTCCTCCAGAATCGCCCTGCTCAGCTGCCGCACCTCCTCGGAAAGCTCCAGATGGGCGCTCAGCTTGAGGGTGTGGAACAGGGTGGACAGAAGGCGGAAATCTCCTTCCGACAGCCCCAGCTCCTGCTCCCTCAGGTGCTCCAGAAGCTTTTTCACTCCCGTCCCCACAGGCTCTTCCCAGGCCGCACCGGCGTCCAGGGTCCTGCCCATGCCGTTTCTCACCATGCAGAAATCGACGGCCGCCGCAACCAGCATCAGATTGGTATCCGACACCTTTACGCTCGCTTTTTCAAAATAGCTGCGGATGGCATACATCAGAATATCATATTCCCTCTGATCATACTCGTCCCCTGCCAGCGCCGCCATCACCGCCGGAAAACGGCGCCGGTTCCTCTGCAGTTCTTCCTCCATAATCCGGAAAACCCGCCTTCTGATTGCCCACTCATCCGCCTCAAGCCATACGTAATCGCCGGCAGCGCAGATTCCCTTTTCCTTTTTGTATACCTCTGTCTTCAGCTTGGCGATCTCCTTCAGGACGGTCGGCTGAGCCAAATGCAGCTCCTCCGCCAGATCATAGGTGTCCAG
The DNA here is from genome assembly GCA_944377325.1 of uncultured Lachnospiraceae bacterium. Lineage (GTDB taxonomy): Bacteria > Bacillota > Clostridia > Lachnospirales > Lachnospiraceae > Lachnoclostridium_A. The sequence continues at coordinate 8,434 of CALWEP010000071.1, read as the reverse complement.
CCTGTCTTCCGCCATAAGCTTTCCCAGGATCTTATAGCCGCGGAGCTCGTTCTCCGGGGAAGGCTCCCTTTCTCCCGCCAGCAGTCCCCTGACATGGGGAAGGTTCTCTTTTGCAATATAATATCCCGTCTGCTTGGAGGCGCTCACCAGCCCCTCCTCCCTATGGGAATTGATCCGGTTGATCTCATTCCGGATGGTTCTGGAAGACACTCCCAGCCTTGCTGACCATTCTCTTCCCGTGACTCCCTCCACGCTGTTGAAAATAATCTCCAGAATCTGGAACTGTCTTTCTGTCATCCTCTTATTTCCTCTCTGCGGCCTGTTCCTTCTTTAATTCTTCCGCCTCCATCAGCTTGAAGAAGGGGTAGTAGAACAGCGCCATAAATGCAATACATACAAATACCAGCACTACGATCTTCCAGTCAAAGGTCATCAGGAATGCTCCTACGCCCGGAGGCATGAATCCCGGAGGATTGGCAATGGGCTTCATTACCAGTCCGGAAGACATGGAAAACCAGGTAAGCAGCGTTACCACCAGGGGGCCGAATACAAACGGAATGAATAAAAACGGATTCAGAATGATCGGCACGCCGAAGATCACCGGCTCATTGATTCCGAACAGAGACGGAATGATGGCTGCCTTTCCCATGGCGCTGAAGGATTTTGCCTTCGAGCGAAGCATGAAGATCACCAGTCCCAGCGTCAGTCCCGAACCTGTGGCCTGCAGCACGCAGTTGAACAGCGCATAGGTAAAAATGTGAGGAATGGGCTGCCCCGCAGCATAGGCCGCAATATTTTCCGTTCCGTAAGCTATGGCAAAGGAAGACCACACCGCTGAGGTAATGCTGGCTCCGTGAAGTCCGAAGAACCAGAACAGCTGTGACAGAAAGATTACGATCAGCAGCATGGGCAGACTGTCCATAGAACTGATTGCCGGCGCCAGAGCCTTCATCAGAAGAGCCGGGAACACGTCTCCGCCCAATGAGGTGGAAAGGTTGGTAAGAATCAGAGCCACTGCCGTGTTACCCACCAGCGGGAACAGAGCGGCAAAGCTCTCTGCCACCATCGGCGGCACTGAATTTGGAAGCCGGATCATCAGACCCTTATTCTCCATAAATCTTGTGATCTCCACACTGACGATACCGGAAATCACACTGGCAAACAGACCGGAGGCTCCCAGATAGGCGATGGAAAGGGAACCGTCCTCCTGCACCACACCGCACAGCAGCAGGTGGAAGAGAATGGCGATGATTCCCGTCTCGCCGTTCTGGATCTTGTATCTTGAAGCCAGCGCATTGGCAATGAACAGAGCGGAATACACGGACAGAATATCCGTTGTAAATTTTCCGGCATAGCCCAGAATCGGCGTAAGCATGCGGAAAAAGTCCCCGATTGATCCATCTCCGAACAGATTTCCCAGAGCAATCGGCAGAGTGCAGAACGATCCTACGATGATAATGGGAACATTGGCCACCATTCCGTCCTTGACCGCTCCCAGATAACGGTTCTGCTCCACCTTATTGGCAATGGGCATGAGCGTTTTCATAAGCATTTCTTGAAGCTTTGCAGATTTCATGCTTTTCTCCTTGTAATCCCCTATTTTTATCTTATTTGGGCCCAGATATGATAGCATCAGTATAGCATCAGGGAAAACCGCAGGCAAATATTGTTTTTCCTCTCCCTTAGGAAAAGAAGGACCGCTCAGCCGTCCTTCTTCCTAACCCTCTTTTCCTAAGGATTCCTCTTCTGTTTCTGATATCTCTGCTTTCCCGTTCTCCGTCTTTTTTCCGCATCCGCCTCCGCTGCGGCCGGCTGCCGCAGCACTGCCCGCACATTTTCCTGAATGCGCTCCGTCAGCTCCAGATAACAGTCTCTCTCCTCCTGAGTAAAGCCTTTGAATCTGGCTCCGAAATAGTCCCTTCTGACCGCTTCGAAATCCTTGAACAGCAGGCAGGCCGCCGGCTGCACATGAGCGGTAAACACCCTGCGCCCGTTCTTCTTTTCTTTCTGCTCCTCCATGCGGATCATCCCTCTTCCGGACAGCTTCTGGATCGCCGCCTGAAGCCGTGGTCTGGACATATTCATCAGATCCGCCAGCTCTTCTCTGGTAAACTCCCGCTTTTCCCGGCTCAGATAGACAAGGAGAATCGTCTCCCCCACTGACAGGCCGCACCGGAGCGCCAGGGGCTCCAGATAATACTCCAGCAGTTTTCTGTCTCTGTAGGCCTCCGCCAGAATGCTGTCTTCCGCCACAGCTTCCGCAGATACTCTCGTCCTCTCCCGTCCCAGCCTTTTGCTGCCGCTGAAAAAAATGGAAGGGAGCACAATCCCGTCTCCGGCGGAGTCCACCAGGAACCGGTAAACCTGGAGCCTGTTTTTTTCATAATCCTCCTCATCCAGGATGTGTTTATAAAAATTGTTGTAATACTCAAACATCATCAGCTTCATCCGCACCGTCTTGGTAATATTCATTCCCTGACTTACCAATGAGCCTTTTCTTTTCAGATAATAGTAGACCGGAGTCCGCAGAGTACAGATGCTCTCCGCATGGCGCATATACTCCAGATTAAACATGAAATCCGCGCACCGGCTGATATTCCGGTCCATGCGAAGATGACAGCGTTCCACCAGTTCTCGGCGGTACAGCTTGTTCCAAAGCACGCCGTAGTAGAAATCCGCCGGATTCTCCATCATATGAGAAGCAAATTCCTCCAGGGTCATTGTTCCGTCTTCCTCAATATCTCCTTTGTGGGCAACCAGATCTCCCGACACCCTGTAAAAGTCCGAAATCACCAGATCGCACCCCGTCTCCTCCGCCCTGCGCACAAAAAGCCTGGTGGCGTCCGGGGTCAGCCAGTCATCGCTGTCCACAAACTGCAGGTACGTTCCCCTGGCCTGGTCGAGAGCCATATTTCTGCTGTCCGACACTCCGGAGTTTTCCTTTGAAATTACACGGACACGGGGATCCTGCTCTTCCCATCGGCGGCAGATCTCTCCGGACCGGTCACTGCTCCCGTCATTTACCAGAATCAGCTCCAGATCTGAAAATTCCTGATTTAAAATACTGTCCACGCACCGTTCCAGATACTCCTCGGCGTTATAAACCGGCACAATGATACTGACCTTCGGTTCCATCATCCGTTCCCTCCATTTTTTATGCTTCCCTTATCCTATCACAAAACGGCCTGTCCCGCCAGACCGGACAGACCGTTATCCATGATTCTTATTCAAAAGTTATCCACTCTTCCTGTTCTCCCGCCAGCAGGATTCTGTTTTCAAAAGTCTCACACTGTTTTCTCAGGGCAGGCAGATTTTCCTTCACATTCGTAATAAGGATTTTCTTCGCCCCTGTTTCCTTCCCAATATTTTCTGTAAAGTAAACCGTTCCTTTATCGTTCCTTCCGTGATGAGACAGTTTCAGGAATTCCATCCCTGCTTCCAGCCTGTTGTTCTCTTTAAAATAGCGAAATCTATCCAGGAAGCATTCCTCCGGACAATCCCCACAGAAAAGTGCCTTCATCTTTTTTTCTCTGTAAATCAGCCACACCATACTGTCCCAGTTGATCCGGGAAATCAGCTTTCGTTCCTCTTGTTCCTCTCTGAGCCCGCCGCAGAAAGGCATTGCAATATTTTTCGAAGGATAAATCAAGACCATTTTCCATTCTCCTATGGAAATCCCATAAAAATCCTCTGCCTCATCAGCTGTCTTTACAGAAGCGCCGGACTCTTTCAAATTCCTCTCCAGCCTTTCCAATACTCTGCCGTCTTCTTCCGGCTCCCGGTTCTTAAGCCTGCGCAAAGCAGGAAGAATTTTTTCTGATGCTGCTGGAAGCAAGGCTTTCCTGACTTTTACTTGTTCTGCTGCTTCCGCCAGCCAGCCCAGATGATCCTGGTGAAGATGGGTGAGGATCATCAGTTCCAACTCTTTTACACCTGTTTTCTGCAGATAAAATGTGAGAGGCGCTCCGGGCCAGAGTCTGCTCCCCCCATCAATGAGCACATACTTTTTCTCTTTTCCGCAGTCCAGCTCCACCAGAAAGCAGTCCGCCTGTCCGAACGGGAACAGATGTATCCCGCTCATTTCTGTTCTTTCCTCTCTGGCTGCCTATTTTCCTGAAAAGGAATCAGCCTGTAGCGTTTTTCCCTCAATATCTCTATAAGCGCCTGATTTCCCGTCAACCGGCAATCTGTAAGAATCCCGCTTCGGCCCACATCCTCCGGTCTGTGGCTGTCGCTTCCGGCCGTTGGAATCAGCCATGGACAGATGCACAGCAGCTCCTGAGTCTTTCCGTTTCCGTTTTCATGCCGGGGACTGGAATTGATTGCTTCATAACCGTGGATAAACCGATGATCTGCAGGACTTGAACTGTCCTGTCGGTTTGGATGAGCCTGAACAATGATCAGCCGCTGCGCGTATCGTCTGAAGAATTCCCCTAACCCAAGGGACAGCCAGTCTTCGCCTTCCCGGTAAAGCATTTCCTCTGTCAGCCCATAAAGAAGATAATCGTTAGGATCATCGTAAAAGCGGATTTCCGCTCCCAGACCTACGAAAAGGCCCTTGTCCCATCCGGATGCTCTGCGATAGGGTTCCAGGAAGAAGTCCACTCTTTCCGTCCAGCTCATCCCCTCTGTCTCTTCCATGAATTCTCTTTGGAAATGATTGGTCAGCCAGATTCCGTCATAGCCTTTTTTCTTGTATGCTTCCCCGACTTCATCTATGGTCATTCTGCCGCAGGGGCTTACTTCCTTTGAATGGACATGGAGATCATATCTGAACTGTTTTTCCAATTCATCCAAATGCAATGCCATATTCCATTCCTTCCCTGCAGTCCATTTCCGGCTGAACCAGTACCTGAACCACATTTCCATCATCCATATTCATAATAACTTTCATCTGAAAACCCTGATATTCCATTTCCCGTATTTTCCCTATAAAACGGGACCTTCCGACCGGCACCAGATGAATATGATCAGCCTTTACGGGAAACAGACTGTCTTTGTGAAAACTTTCCGGGATTCCGGTTCCGTCCACCCGTTCTCCTTCCCCGCATATAAAGCTGTTTTCCTCCCACTGTCCCCGGATCAAATTGCTTTGACCCACAAATTTGGCCACAAATGCATTGGCCGGCCGGTGAAAAATTTCTCTGGGCGTTCCAATCTGCTGGATCCGGCCCTGACTCATAACCACGATCCGGTCTGCCATTCCCAATGCTTCTGACTGGTCATGGGTAACGTAAAGTATTGTTCCGCCCACTTCTTTATGCAGACGGCTGATCTCGCGCCGCATTTCAATTTTCAGTTCCGCATCCAGATTGGAGAGCGGCTCGTCCATCAGCAGAAGACCGGGTTCGTTGGCCAGCGCTCTGGCGATTGCCACCCGCTGTTTCTGACCCCCGGACAATTCTGACGGATAGCGGTTCTTCAGCCCTTCCATTCCCACCAGCTTCAGCAGTTCTTCTGCCCGTTCTTTTCGGTCTCTGTCCGTACGGAATCTGGAAAACCTGCTGTATTCCATCGGAAAACGTACCTGCTGTTCTACCGTCATATGCGGCCATAGAGCATATGACTGAAAGACCATACCGATATTCCTCCGGTTAGGCTCTACCATGCGGTTGCTGTCAGCTACTACCATTCCATCTATCAGAATCCTTCCTGCTGTCGGTTTCAGAAAACCTGCCAGCAGTCTGAGGAGGGTCGTCTTACCGCAGCCGGAAGGGCCAAGAATGGCAATGAACTCACCTTTCTGTATTTCCAGGTTTACATCCTTCAGCGCCTGATAACCATTAAACTCCATATTTAAATGTTCCGCTATTGTAGACATAGGTCTCCTCCTGTAATTACGATCATCGTATTTTCTTTCTTACTGTTTTCCATAAAACTCCTGTCAGCCGGGCACAGCCTGCCGCTGCCAGAAGAAATATCAGGATCAGGCTGGAGTAGGCAGACGCAAGGTTGGACATTCCTGCAGAGGTAAAATTAAAAATCACCACTCCTACCGTCTCTGATCCTCCTGACCAAAGCAGGCTGGAAGTCGTCAGTTCCATCAGGCTGCTGATCATCACCAGTCCCAATCCGGATGCAATGGGACCGGAAGTGAGAGGCAAAATGATCCGTCTCCATCTCGGCTCTGTTCCCGCACCGCTGGCCTGAGCCGCCTCCTCCATAGCTGCGTCCAGCTGAGCAAAAGCAGTGTTGGAAGAACGGAGAATCACGGAGGTAAAACGGATTACATAAGAAAGGAGCAGAATCCAGATCGTTCCATATATGGTAAAGCCGTGAAAAGAACGGGCATACGTGAGAATAAGCGACAGTCCCAGGATGATTCCCGGAATGGAATAAGGAAACGTAATCATATTCTGTACCTGTCTGGCTATGGGAGAATGCTTCCTTTCCCCGAAATAGGAAACCGAAACTCCGATCACACCGCAGACCAGCGCCGCAGCCGCAGCCAGAAAAATACTGTTTCTTAATCCGTTCAGGCATTTGGAATTATGAAGAACCTTGTCAAAATTTGCCAGACTGGCTGTTTCCAGAGTAAATACCACTCCCTTTGCCTTTGTCAGCGCAGAGGTTATGAGAGTGAGAAAAGGGATCACGTTCACCAGCGCAAGGAACATTCCCATTGCTGCCAGAACCAAATATTTCCATCTGTTGAGAATAATTCTGGGCATTAGATCTTCTTTTTCACTGCCTCCTGCCTGCGTACCTCCGGAAATCTTTCTTGCCAGCAGGATAATCGCCAACGCCGCGGCAGAAAGGACGATTGCTTTTGCAGCCGCCAGTGAGAAGCTGTTATCCGTCACAGAAATAATCGTTTTATAAATATCTGTACTCAGCACCTGAATATTAGCCGGAATCCCGATGAAGGCCACAATCCCGAAGTTGTCCAGACAGGACAGAAATACCAGAAGCATGGCATTGGCCAGAGTCCCTTTTGTCACAGGCATAGTGATCCTGGTAAAGCGTTTCCACCGGCCGCAGCCGGAAATATCCGCTGCCTGTTCCAATTCTCTCGGTATCTTGCGGAAATGGCTCAGACAGAGAAGATATACCATAGGGTATTGACATACGGCAAACATCAGAATAATTCCCGCATAGGAATACAATTCAAAATGAGTGATGCGGTAGAAAATACTGGTTTTTAAAAACATCTGCATCCAGGCAAGAGTCACTATGTAAGACGGAATCACCAGAGGAAGCAGAAGCAGGGTATGGATCATCTTTTTCAGAGGAATATCGGTATAGGCCATCACGTATGCAAAGCATATCCCCAGAGCTGCTGACAGCAGCGTAGCCCCCGTGTTAATCAGCAAAGAATTGAAAATCACCTTTCCAAAGCTTCTGTCTCCGGCCAGCTCCCGGAAGTGTTCCAGAGAAAAGCCTCCATTCATTCCGATGAAGGCCTCTCTGAACAGATACAGGAGCGGCCAGAGAAAAAGCATAAACGCTGCCGCAGTACCTAAAATTCCCCATACAGGAATGGAGACTGTTCTCTCTGATTTTACAGCCGTAACTGTTTTCATATAAGCTCCTTACTGATTGAACATGTGATCAAATTTTGCTTTATCATCTTCCTTTGAAGCATAAAGTTTCTTCGGGTCTGCCTTCAGGATCGTGCGCTCTCCGATGCTCAGTACGCCTTCTGCCGGTTCCACATCTTTTCTGGGAGCCGTTTTAAAATAGTTCTGCGCTGCAAACTCTCTCACTTCTTTGGAAAGCATGAACTCCATAAAGATTTCCGCAGCTTCCTGGTTTTCTGTACCGTTTACCAAGGCAATCGGATCACAGATAGAAGAACATCCCTCCTCCGGATATACGAACGCAATGGGGGAGCCATTATTGATGGCCACACTGGCATCCGTATCCAGAACCATTCCGTAGGCCTTTTCTCCATTTGCCACCGCATCGATCACTCCCCCGTTGCCGTTCACTACCTGCATGTCATTATCTTTCATCGACTGATAAAATTCCCAGCCAAGGTTTTCCATGCCGGTATACACGCCCAGATTGTAAGCTGCTGTTCCGGAATAAAGCGGACTGGGCATTACACAGTTTCCTTTATTTCCCGGATCGGTAAATACGGAAAAGGATTGGGGTGCTTCCTGAACCATATTCGTATTATAAATAATGCCTGTGGATGCTACAGCTGTTCCGTAATACATATGCTCCGGATCGACAAAGTCTTCGTACATCTGATCTGCTTCCGGGTAGTCATACGCCATAAGCAGACCGTTTTCTTTCAGCATTTCAAAAGTCGGCGTATCCGCCAGCATCACCACATCGCACTGAATGCCGCTGGACTTTTCCTCCGTCAGGATCTTGCTCACCACTTCTTCTGTTCCGCTTCTGTAATATTCAAAGGAAATATTGGGATATTTTTCCTGAAACATAGAAGCAATATCTGTCATATAATCATCGCTGGATGACGTATAGA
>CALWEP010000070.1 GCA_944377325.1 uncultured Lachnospiraceae bacterium | reverse complement strand
CAAAAACAGTTGTTCTTTCATAAGTTTCATTATAATATTAAGACAGTCGGAAGTCAATTTTCCAATGGGATCTGAGAGGAATTTAAGATGAAATCAAAAGCAGACAAACGCAGGATCATATGGCGGGGCTTGGCCGCCCTGGCAGCGGTTACCATAGTATTCGGCTTTTTTGCGGAACGGATCTGGAGAAATTACCGGGACGCGGTGATCGACCGGCAGAAGGATCAGATGCTGCTCACCGCCCAATCGGTAGCCCGTACCCTGGAGGTTTCGGTAAAAAGGAACGCGGCTGATCTGGGCCGGTTCTGCAGGCTGAAGGAGGAATCCTATGAGCATCCGGAGCTGGAAGGGGTGAATCGGGAGATCATTCAGTCCTATATTGATGAAAACGAAAACTTCGTTACCGGAATCATCATATCGGATGCGAATGGAACGGTGAAGGTAAACACCCAGGGGGTGGAAGTGGAAAAGGTCATGGATGAGGATATGGTCGGCGATGATGCCTGTCTCCTTCAGACCCTGGGAACGGACGGCAGGGTCTATTTTCTCCTTCAGGAAAATACGGACCGGGAAAAGGTCAGTCTGGTGATTGATGCGGATAAGTATTACCAGTCCCTGATCTCGGATATCCAGCTGGGAGAAAACGGCTATATTATGGTTAAAAATTCCTCCGGAATCGTGCTCATGCATCCCGCCAAGGAGCAGTTGGGGCACAACGCGGTGGAGGACCGGAAGGAGCTGTACCATGTGGAGGATCTGGCCAGTCTGGAAGATATGCTGCAGGAGCAGTACGGCGGAAATACGGGGGTGCAGGAGTACGTCTCCTACTGGTGGCAGGATCCGGACCTTCCCAGGGTCAAGAAAATATCCGCCTATACTCCCGCCCGGATCGGAGACGATTTTCTCATTATCAGTGCCGTGACGGACTACAACGATATCTATATGCCGGTGCTTCAGGGCTTTCAGGGAATTATCGCCGTAATGCTGCTTATGTTCGCCTCCATTGCGGGAGTGCTGGGAATCTGTATCAGACTGGTATTTCAGCGGCAGAAGGACTCGGAAGAGATCGCCTATCTGAGAGATCTGAACGATATTCTTCAGAGGCTGAAAAGAAGCGAAGAAACCATTGCCCACCAGCAGCGCCTTCAGATCATGGGAACCATGACGGGAGGAATCGCCCATGAATTTAATAATCTTCTTACCCCCATTATGGGTTACGCGGATATTCTCATGATGGAGCTGCCGGAGGATTCGGAGGAGTATGAGAATGTGTCGGAGATCTACGACGCCGCGGAAAAGGCCAAGGAGATCATTCAGCAGCTTTCCGCCCTGAGCCGGCGGAATATGGAGACCGCGTTTAAGGAACTGAACATAAAAACCGCCATTTCCAGAGCGGTGAAAATGGTCCGCTCCGTCTGTCCGGTGAACATACAGGTTAAAGAGGACCTGGGAGAGGATCTGAATATTCTGGGAAATCAGACCCAGATCAATCAGGTGATGCTGAATATCTGCGTGAACGCCATTCACGCCGTCGGGGAACGGGAAGGAACCATCCGGATCCGGATCCGCCCGGTGGAAAGCGGGGAAGTGGCAGAACGGTGTGAGCTGGCGGAGACGCCCGGACCCTGGAAACGGTTTGCTCAGGTGGATATTGAAGACAACGGCTGCGGTATGACAAGAGAAGTGCTGGATCAGATCTTCGACCCCTTTTTCACCACGAAGAAAAACGGTAAAGGAACCGGACTGGGGCTGGCCCTGGTGGAGCAGATCGTCAGCTCTCATAAGGGCTATATTTATGCGGAGAGCCGGCCGGGAGAGGGAAGTATTTTCCATGTATATTTTCCGGTTCTGGAAGAGAGCATGGAGGAACTCACCGGCCGCAAAGGGGCGGATCCGTCGGGACGGCAGGAGGAGGACGGCGGAAAGGACCGGAAACGGAGGATCCTTATTGTTCACAGCAATGCGAAAATACACCGGATCCTGGAAAAGAATTTCAGCAGAATCGGCTTTGCCATGACCGGCTGCATGACCTTTGAGGAGGCGGAGCAGGCTCTGGCGAAGGAGGAGTATGAGATCATGGCGGCGGAAGAGTACGTAAACGGGGAAGGAGCCGTGGATTTCTTCATGTCTGTCGGAGCTATTTATAAAGATATGATCCGGGTGGTGATTACGGATCGGGTGAGCAGAGAGGTTCTGGAGGCTCAGCAGAGGGAAATCATAGACGGATACGCGGAAACGCCTGTTTCCGTTCCGGGCATCCTGGGAGCGGCCCGGCGGGAAAGATAAACGGACATCTTAATAAATATTAAGAATCCGATGTCTGAATATTAAGGTTTACCCCTTAGACTTTAAGTCAGTAAATCAAATTCATCTGATTAAGGGGGTAAAAAACATGAGTGAGCTTATGCTTGCACTGCTGGGATTTGCCACGATCCTGGCGATCATTTTCCTGCTTCTGAAGAACTGGACGGTTCCGGCCCTGGCCTTTGCCGGAGTGACTACGGTGACGGTGCTGGTCCTGGTTCTCACGGGAACCTTTTCTGTGGCGGAGATGGGAGATTACATAGAGGCCGGCGTAAAGGGCGTGTATTCCACAGCGGCTCTGTTTATCTTCTCCGTACTGTTTTTCGGCATTATGAATGACGCGGGAATGTTTGACCGGATCATCAATGTTCTCATGAAACGGGTGGGCAGCAGCGTAATCGGCGTCTGCGTAATGACCTGCATCATCGCCATGATCGGCCATCTGGACGGCGGCGGCGCTTCCACCTTCCTGATTACCATTCCGGCCATGCTTCCCGTATTCAAGAAGCTGAAAATGCGTCCCACCATCCTGCTTCTGATCTGTATCACGGCCATGGGCGTTATGAACCTGCTGCCCTGGGGAGGTCCTACCATGAGAACGGCTTCCGTGCTGGGAATTGAGGCAAACGTTCTCTGGATGGAGCTGATTCCCATGCAGATCGTAGGTATTCTCTTATCTCTTGGCACAGCTGTGTTCTGGGGAGTTGTGGAGAAAAAGCAGGGCGCAGGCTTAGGCAGCGCCAGACAGGTGGACTACGGTGAGGGAGACGAGCATATTCCCACGGAGGAGGAGAAGAACGAACTGGCCCGTCCGAAGCTGTTCTGGTTCAACATCGTTCTTACCCTGGCGGTAGTAATCGCTCTGGTATTCTTAAAGGTTCCCGCGTACTATACCTTTATGGTAGGCTGTGTGCTGGCTCTGTTTGTAAACTATCCGGGAGCAAAACATCAGAAGAAGATCATCAACTCCCATGCGGCTCCGGCCCTGATGATGGCGTCCACGATCCTGGCGGCAGGCGTATTCCTGGGCGTGCTGGAGGAGAGCGGAATCATGGATCAGATGGCCATTGTTCTGGCTTCCTTTATCCCTGTTTCCATGGGCAGGTTCCTTCCCATCATCATCGGCATTCTGTCTGCTCCTCTGGGACTGGTGTTCTGCACGGACTCCTTCTTCTACGGACTGCTGCCCATCCTGATTCAGGTAGGAGCGAAATTCGGAGTGGATCCGCTGCACATCGGCATTTCCATGGTAGTGTGCAAGAACTTCGCTACCTTTATCAGCCCGGTGGTTCCGGCCACCTTCTTAGGCGTAGGACTGGCGGGAGTGGAGATCAAAGACCACATCAGAACCAGCTTCCTCTGGATCTGGGTGCTGAGCATTATCTGCCTGTTCGCAGGGCTTTTCATGGGTATTATCTAAAATCTGCTTCTAAGAATAAATCAGAAAGAAAGGCGTTTCTGCCGGTGAAAACCGGCGGGACGCCTCTCTTTCTGATTTATTATTCTGCCTGCAGCAGCCGGGAACCGTTCCGTATGATCTGCTCCGTCAGCTTTGCCAGCTCCAGGGGAGTCTCCTTCATCCCTGATTTCAGCCACTGCTGAACGATGCCCATACATCCCGATGAAATAAATATGTAATAATAGTCGAAAGCTTCATTCTTCTCTGAGCGGAAGTGCTCCATCCAGTCCCGCAGGCATTTCTCTCTGAGAATCTGGTTCAGACGGCTGGAAAAATTCATTTCTCCGTGTTCGCCTATGAGGATTCCTACCATTTCACTGTTTTCCTGAACCAGCCGGTAAATGTCTGAAAAAATATTTACCGTATTGAGAAGGATGCTGCCCGGCTGATATTTTTCCAGTACCGCCTCCAGCTCGTCCAGAAGCTCGCCCTCAATCTGATTCAGCAGGTCGAATACATCCCGGTAATGGAGATAGAAGGTTCCTCGGTTGATGTCCGCCATATCGGCCAGTTCTTTTACGGTGATATTCTGGATTGGCTTTGTCTGAAGCAGCGCGGTCAGGCTCTGCCGGAGCTGCTGCTTGGTTTTTCGGATACGGCGGTCAACGGTTGTCTCTTTCATAGAAAACTCCTTTTATAAAATTTTTGTAAACTCAGTACATTAATAAACTATTTATCCAAAAGTGTCTAAAAACGGGCAGACCGTTTATAAATGATTATTGTAATTCTGTATCTATGTCAGTATAATTCATTATAGTTTATAAATAGACAAATGTCAATTAACGATGAAAGTGTTTATTAATAAACGGAATGAAAAGCAAAGGAGTGAAAGAATGAAATTCCGTTTTTCTAAAGGAAAGAAACCTTTTGATCTGCCCGGTTTTATCATAGAGAAGAGCAGGACCATTGAAAAGGTATTTATCATAGCGGTTCTGATATCGGCCATGATGGCTCCGTTTGTGGATATCAATTATGATCTGACGGAATATCTGCCGGATACGGTTCAGTCAAAGGAAGGCCTGAATAAGATGGAGGAGACCTTCGGCTATCCGGGAACGGCCAGGGTGATGGTCAAGGATGTGACCCTTTATGAAGCGAAGGCGTATAAGGACCGTCTGGAGCAGGTAGACGGGGTGGATCAGATCCTGTGGCTGGACACAGGCACGAATGTGTTTGCAGGCGAAAGCTTTATTGACTATACCTCCATCGATCAGTACTACAAAGATAACTGCGCCGTGTTTGACGTAACCTTTGAGGAGGGAGATACCAGCAAAAAGACGTCCCAGGCCATTGACGAGATGAAAAAGATCACCGGCGATAAGGGCTATTACGTGGGTATGGCCGTGCAGGACAAATCGGTGGCGGAAAACGTTCAGGCGGAAATGAAAATGATTCTGTCCATCGGCGTATTCATGATTTTTGTAATCCTCTGCCTGACTACCAACTCATGGCTGGAGCCGGTGCTCTATCTGCTGATCATGGGCGTGGCGGTTGTGATCAACAAGGGAACCAATATATTTTTGGGCGAAGTATCCTTCCTGACGGACAGCGTGTCGGCAGTGCTGCAGCTGGCCGTGTCCATGGACTATTCCATTTTCCTGATCCACGCCTTTACCAGACAGAAGCAGGCGGGGGCCAGCCAGACAGAGGCTCTGAGAAATGCCATTGAGGAAGCGCTTAATTCCATTTTTGCCAGCAGCCTGACTACGATTGTGGGCTTTCTCGTTCTGACCTTTATGAAATTCAGCATCGGCTTCGACATGGGTATCGTGCTGGCGAAGGGCATCGTGATCAGCCTGATCACCGTAGTGCTGTTTATGCCTGCCATGATTCTGCGGCTGGCAAAGGGAATGGAAAAAACGGCTCACCGCTCCTTCCTTCCCTCCTTTGACCGCCTGAGCAGAGGGATCTTTAAAATCCGGTATGCCGTTTTGATATTTGTGGCGGTGATCGCCATTCCCGCCTATACGGCTCAGGGAATGAACTCTTTTCTTTACGGAAACGACGCGGTGGGATCGGGAGAAGGAACCAGCGTTTACGCGGATGAACAGGAGATCGACGCCGTATTCGGAAAAAGCAATATGATGATGGCCCTTATTCCTTCCGGGGACAATGTGAAGGAGAGACAGTTCGCGGAGGAACTGGATGACCTCTCCTATACGAAATCCGTACTCTCCCTTTCCCAGACTCTGCCGCAGGGAGTTCCGGAAAGCTTTCTGCCGGAAAGCGTCACCAGTCTGCTCCATGACGAAAGCGGCTGGTCCCGGATCCTGATTTACGTCCGCTCAAAAGGGGAGAGCTCCCTGGCGTATCAGTATTCCGACGAGATTCAGTCCATTATGAAAAAATATTATCCGGAAAATTCCTATCTTGTGGGAGCCACTCCGTCCACTCAGGATATCGAAAAGACGATTACGGTGGATTACAGCCGGGTAAATACGCTGTCGCTCATCGGAGTATTTCTGGTGGTGATGTTCAGCTTTAAGTCTCTGATCATTCCGGTGATCGCCATGGTACCCATCGAGGTGGCAATTTTTATCAATATGGCCATTCCCTATATTCGGGGAGAAACCATGATATTTATGGGATATATAATCGTGAGCTGCGTACAGCTGGGAGCTACGGTGGACTACGCCATTCTTACCACCAATAATTACATTGCCTGCCGCAAGCAGCTGGGAATGGAGAAGAATGCGGCCGCTGTGGAAACTCTGAAGAGGAGCATTCCGGCGATTCTCACTTCCGGCTCCATTCTGACTATTGTGGGCTACATCCTTTATCAAGTATCCACCATCGCGGCGATCGGAGACCTGGGACACCTCATCGGCCGGGGAGCCATTCTCAGCATGATTCTGGTGGGAACCCTCATGCCGGCGCTGCTGGTAATGGGAGACCGGATTCTGATGAACAATGAGCTGGAAATGATCAAACAGTATCTGAAGCGCCGGGCAGAACGGAGAAAAGAGAAAGCCAAATCCCTGCTTCAGCGGGCCAGCAGGAAAAATATCAAGGAGGGAAAAAAAGATGTGGTTTAACCGATACATATACAGGTACAGGAGGACGGCGGCAGGCTGCATGGCGGCGGTGCTTTTTACGCTGACGGCGGCAGGCAGCTGCGGGGCAGAGGAGCCGTCCCCGGCTGTGGATGAAACCATGTATGTGAATCTGGATTATTACGGAGAAAAGACGGACGTAAGCGTGGTGAAGAGCTGTTTTCTGACAGGGGACGGCAGCTTTACGGATTACGGAAATTATGAAAAAATAGTAAATATGACGGACGAAAGGGAGCCGGAGATAGACGGAGACCGGGTCACTTGGAAATACAGCGGGGAAAATAAGCGGTTTTACTATGAAGGAGTCATGGATCCGGAGACGGTGGAACTGCCCTGGACCTTCGATCTGTCCTACAAGCTGAACGGAGTACCCAGGAAAGCCGAGGAGCTTGCGGGGGCCTCCGGCCTGATAGAAATCAATGTGAAGGCAATGCCCAATGAGAACGCGGAGGAATACTACAGGAACAATATGGTTCTCTCCGTAATATTTCCCGTAGATATGGAGGACTGCTACAGCGTGGACGCTCCCGGAGCCCAGCTTCAGACCATCGGTACGGAAAAGGCGGCTGTGTTCGCGGCCCTGCCCGGAGAAGAGGGAGACTTTACCATTCGCATCGGAACGGACAGCTATGAGAGCATCGGGGCGCTGATGATCATGGTTCCCGGAAGGCTGGAGGATCTGAACCACATTAAGGATCTGAAGGAGGCGAAGGATACCTGGAGGGAAGACGGAGACCGGATGTACGAGAGCGTAGATCAGCTTCTGGAGGTTCTGGAATCCATGAAGGGAGACGTAAGCCAGGTAAAAAGCGGTCTGGCGTCTCTGGATCGGGCCAGGGAGATCGCGTCGCAGAACCGGGCTGCCATGGAGAGCAGCGCCTCCGCCGCTTTGAATGACCTGGATCAGATGGCGGTGTGGACGGCGGCTCTGGTGCCCTATCTGCAGACGGCGCGTCAGGCGGTGACGGATATTAATGAGGATACCAATCAGATGTCCTCCACCATGTATGAACTGGAGGGAGAGCTGGATGATCTGTATGCCCGCATGGGAGGGCTGAGGGACAACCTGAATAAGATTGCCAATGCCGTTCCGTCGGTCTCTCAGGAGGAAAAGGCGGCCATTCTGGCGCAGATCCGGGAGGACGCGGCACAGGCGCAGGCGCTGGTGGAGCAGATCCGCGGAATGCTGGGGCAGCTGAGCGGCAGCGAGAGCGCCGCGCGGGACAGCTGGAACATTCTGAAGGAGAGCCTGGACTATGCAGGCTCCGCATATTACGGAACAGAAGATTCCCAGGCAACGCCCTCGGAGGAGCCGTACTGGATTACGGAGGAGGGCCTGGAAGAGGAATATGCTCTTATGAATGAAGGGCTGGAGGATCTGGGAAAGAATGCTTATCTGAATGAGGTGGACGCCATGCTGGAACAGCTGAGCCAGATCCTGGGAAATACTCAGGCTGTGGAAGGAACGGCTTCCGCCGTCATCGATGAGATTAATCAGGTGCTGAACACTGCGGAGGATACGGCCAGGGACTCCGCAAAGGTTCTCTCTTCCCTGAGAGGCGCGGATGAACAGATGGTGTATCTGATGGAGGATATGCGGGGACTGATTTCCACGGTGGACAGCTATGTGCCGTCTATGATGGAGGCGCTCCGTTCCACGGAAGATCTGATGACCGGGATGAGCAGAACCATTGACAGCACGCACAGCTTTCTGTCCGTAGTGGACAGCACGCTGAAAGCGGCGGGAGATTCCATGGACCGGGGGACCAGAGACAGCCTTCAGGGAGCCATGGAGCTGCTGGACAAGAGCCTTCAGATGCTGGATGACACGGCAGACGTAAGGGCTGCCGGAGCGGATATGAAGGAGACCCTGGATGAGCAGCTGGACGAGTTTGAGGAGGAGAATAACTTCCTGAATATGGATCCAGAGGCGGAAATGATTTCCTTTACCTCCGGGAAAAACCAGGAGCCGGAGAGCCTTCAGATCGTGATTCGAACGAAAGAAATCAGCGAGGACGACCTTCCTACGGATATCTCCGATGAAGAGGGAGCTTCCGCAGGGGAAGAGGGACCGTTTCAGAGGATGTGGAACGTGATCGTCGAGATCTTCCGGTCAGTGGTCGAGATTTTTAAAAACCGGTAATTCCTGCGGGGACGGGTTCAGCCGGTCCGGAGAGACGGCTCCTGCCAGCTTTAAAAACTCCGCCATTTCTCTGGTAACCCATTTATCCTTGTGGTAGACGATCTGCCTCCACACCTGCATATGGAAGTCCTTTACCTTTAAAGGGGTGAGGATCCTGTTTTTCATATCGTTTTTTATGGAGAAAAGGGGAAGAAGCGATACCCCGGTGTTTTCTCTCAGCATTTGAACAATAAAGTCCGTATTCCCGATTTCCAGAAAGGGACGGATGCCTTTTCCGTAGGCGGCCAGATACCGGTCCAGAATATGGCGGTAGCTGGCCGCCCGTTCTGTCAGGAGGAAAGGCTGGGCGATTACCTCGTCCAGATCCAGATCCGTTCTCCCGGCCAGGGGATGGGAGGAGGAGGCGGTAAATACGATTTCCTCCGGCTCTTCCAGCACTTTTACCCAACGGTGATCATAAATCCGCTTGTCCAGGAAATATACAATATCAAGAGCATTTTCATTGAGCATATCCAGAAGTGTTCTGGGGGAGTCAATGATGATGCTCACATTTACCTGAGGAAACATTCTGTGGTACTGAGACAGAATGGGAGGGAACACGGAGGAGCAGAGCGATTCAATGGTTCCCAGGGTGAGGGTGCCGGCCGGCTCTTTGGCGGAGGAGATGGTGCTTTTGATCTGTTCCAGCTCCTTTGTGAGAGTGACGGCATACTGGTAGAACTGTTCCCCGTGGTGGGTCAGACTGATCTGCTTGCCGATGCGGTCGAACAGGCGGACGCCCAGTTCCGCCTCCAGGTGCTTGATCTGTACGGTTACAGCCCCCTGGGAGTAGTCCAGCTTCTGAGCGGCTTTGGAAAAGCTTTTCAGCTGAGCGATCTGAAGAAAGGTGGTGATTTCCCGAAATTCCATTGCAGTTCCCCTCCTTTATCTTTAAAATTATTAAACGATTCTTTTAAAACATTAAATTTTACATCTAATTGTATTTATAATATAATAGCGGCAAAGGAAGGTCAATGCGGTACAGGAAAAAAACGCAAATTGGCTGAATATTACAAGGGAAATGCCGGACCGGAGTTCCGGCAGGAAAGAGGGGAACAGATTCGTATGAAGAAAACAGATGTGAAATACCAGGCCTATATTGATATCCTGAAAGAGGAGCTGATCCCGGCTATGGGCTGTACGGAGCCCATTGCTCTGGCTTACGCCGCTGCGGTGGCGGAGAGAGAGCTGGGCGTTCTTCCTGACCGGGTAGTGGTGGGAGCCAGCGGAAGCATTATCAAGAACGTGAAATCCGTAATCGTTCCCAATACGGGACATATGAAGGGAATTGAAGCGGCAGCGGCAGCGGGAATCGTAGCCGGCAATCCGGATAAGGAGCTGGAGGTGATTTCCCAGGTAACGGCGGATCAGGTGGAGGAAATCAAAAAATTCCTGGAAAAAACGGAAATCAAAGTGGAGCACATTGACAATGGACTGACTTTTGAAATCATCGTAACGCTTTACAGCGGCGATTCTTACTCAAAGGTTCGCATTGCCAATTATCATACGAATGTGGTTCTCATTGAAAAGGACGGAACCGTCAAAAAGGAAGTAAAAGTAAACGGAGAATCGGAATCCGGGCTGACAGACCGCTCTCTGCTTAACATGGCGGATATCTGGGATTTTGCCACCACGGTGGACGTGGAGGATGTGAAGCCGGTACTGGAGATTCAGGAGAAATATAATCTGACCATCGCGGAGGAGGGAATGAAAAATTCCTACGGCGCCAATGTGGGAAAGGTATTGCTTTCTGCTGTGGGCAGCGATGTGGCTACCAGAGCAAGAGCTATGGCGGCTGCCGGCTCCGACGCCAGAATGGACGGATGCGAGCTGCCGGTGGTGATCAATTCCGGAAGCGGAAACCAGGGAATCACTGCCTCCGTACCGGTGCTGGTTTATGCCAAAGAGCTGGGTGTGGATGAAGAGAAAAAATACCGGGCTCTGGCTCTGTCCAACCTGACGGCTATCCATCAGAAAACTCCCATCGGACGGCTGTCCGCGTTCTGCGGCGCGGTGAGCGCGGGAGCAGGAGCAGGAGCAGGAATTGCGTACCTGAACGGCGGAGACCTGGATGTGGTTTGCCATACGGTGACGAATGCCCTGGCAATTGTGTCCGGCATGGTATGCGACGGAGCCAAGCCGTCCTGCGCCGGAAAGATCGCTACGGCAGTGGGAGCGGGAATCCTGGGCTATCAGATGTATGTCCGCGGACAGAAGTTCTGCGGAGGAGACGGCATCGTGGCAGATACTGCGGATCAGACCATCGCCAATGTAGGCCGTGTTGCCAAAGAAGGAATGAAGGAGACGAATGAGACGATCATTAAGGTTATGATTGGAAATTAATTCTATTCATTTTGGAGGGCAAAGGTATGAAAAAAGTGTTGGGGAGCCTGCCTTTTAAGCTTCTGCTGGGAGTGATAATCGGTATTCTGGTGGGGCAGAGCGATGCGGTAATCGGAGAAAAGGCCTGCCTGGCTCTGATGAACGTGGTGGTGACGGTTAAGTACATTCTGAATCAGCTGATTCTGTTCTGTGTACCCCTGATTATCATTGGGTTTATTGCCCCATCCATTACCAGGTTGGGGAATAACGCGTCCAGAATGCTGGGAGTGGCCATTATTGCCGCATATGTGTCATCTGTCGGCGCCGCCCTGTTTTCCATGCTGGCAGGCTACGGAATCATCCCCAATCTCTCCATCGTGTCGGAGGTGGAAGGCTTAAAGGAACTTCCGGGAGTGATTTTCCAGCTGGATATCCCTCAGATTATGTCCGTAATGAGCGCCCTTGTATTTTCCCTGCTCATAGGTCTGGCGGCTACCTGGACGAAAGCCGGGGTGATCACCGATGTTCTGGAAGAGTTTCAGAAGATTGTGCTGGATATTGTCACGAAAATCGTAATTCCCATTCTTCCGATTTTCATTGCGTTTACATTCTGCGCCCTGTCCTATGAGGGAACCATTACCAAGCAGCTTCCCGTGTTTATCCAGGTGGTGCTGATTGTAATGGTAGGCCATTTCATCTGGATGACCGTGCTGTATCTCATCGGAGGGGCCTATTCCGGCAGCAATCCGCTTGACGTGGTAAAGAACTACGGACCGGCCTATATTACCGCAGTGGGAACCATGTCCTCAGCCGCGACCCTGGCGGTGGCCCTGCGCTGCGCCAAAAAGTCCCAGCCGCCTCTGCGGGGGGATATGGTGGATTTCGGCATTCCGCTGTTTGCCAATATCCATCTGTGCGGTTCCGTGCTGACGGAGGTATTCTTTGTAATGACTGTTTCCAAGATCCTGTATGGATCTCTGCCCAGTGTGGGAACCATGATTCTGTTCTGCGCGCTTCTGGGCGTGTTTGCCATCGGAGCTCCCGGAGTTCCCGGCGGAACGGTAATGGCCTCCCTGGGACTGATCACCGGCGTACTGGCCTTTGACGACGCGGGAACGGCGCTGATGCTGACGATATTCGCCCTTCAGGACAGCTTCGGAACGGCCTGCAACGTAACAGGAGACGGAGCCCTGACCATGATTCTTACAGGCTATGCCAGAAAGCATGGGATCAAGGAGCAGAAGATCGAAAGCGGCCTGTAGGCCCGCAGCCGATCTCATACGGAAAGCTGACAGAAATCCCCTTCGCGAGACTGATTCCGCGAAGGGGATTTTTTGGCTTTCCCGGTTCAGGTATAGATTCTTGCCTGGAACAGCTCCAGGGGAATAAAGTGCTTGTTTACCGCCATTACGGACCCGTCCTTGGCATACAGGGTTTCCAGAATCAGAATAAAGGAGTTCTCTTTGGAAAGAACGTATTTCCGGGCGCTGAAGTTTCCGGCGTTGGAGGCGGCAAGCTGGAGAGAGCTGCCGGAGGCTTGCTGGTAAAGGGACGTTTCCAGAAAATCCCGCAGCTGATCGGGACGGTTCGGGTCGGTGCCGGTCTGAGAGATCACCTCAATGGGCAGAATGGACAGGGAGTAGGACACCGGCTGTCCGTGGAACTTGTACCAGCGGTCGGCGATCACCACGGCAGCGCATTTCCGCTCCAGGCTTCCCGTCACCGGTTCGGAGGGGGGCTCCAGACGGAATTCCATTTCCACACTGTCCGGCCGTTCCCGGCAGCAGACGTAGACAGGATGAGACAGAGATTCCAGACCTCCTTTTCCTGAATTAGACAGGCTTTCCTGGGAGCGGATAAAATTTCCCTTTCCGCGGATGTTTTTTACCAGGCCGTCATCGATGAGCAGGGACAGGGCCCTGCGCAGAGTCATGCGGCTGACGCCCATGCGGGCAGCCAGCTCCGGTTCGGAGGGAAGCTGGCTGCCCGGCGGATAGGTTCCCTCCTGAATCATCCGGTACAGACGGTCATACACCCGGACGTGCTTTAAGTTCCGGGCCCTTTTTTCAGTCTCGGACAAAGACGCAGTCATAGTCTTGCTCCTTCCGTGAAATTTAGACAAGTATCTGCTTATATACTAACGCCGCCCAGGCCCGATGTCAATAAATTAGACAAGATTTTAATACAAGCTGCATAAGGGGAAAGGGGAAGAAATTGGGGATTGATAATAGACAAGTTACGTGATATTATACAAGTATCAAAAGGGATGTACAGAGACTGTAGAGAAAGGAGAGGTTTGTTATGCAGAATTATTCCGGAGAAGAAGGGCTGCAGTATCATATCAACCTGAGAAAAGGAGATGTGGGAAGGTATGTGATCCTGCCGGGAGATCCCAAGCGGTGCCAAAAGATAGCCGCTTATTTTGATGATGCGAAGCTTATGGCGGACAATAGAGAATATATTACCTATACGGGATATCTGGACGGAGAAAAGGTCAGCGTCACTTCTACGGGCATCGGCGGTCCGTCCGCCTCCATTGCCATGGAAGAGCTGGTAAACTGCGGGGCTGATACGTTTCTGCGGGTGGGGACCTGCGGAGGCATGGCCATGGATGTAATGGGAGGAGACATTGTGATCGCCACCGGAGCGATCCGCATGGAAGGAACCACAAAAGAGTATGCGCCCATAGAATTTCCTGCGGTGGCGGATCTGGATGTGGTGAATGCCATGGTGGCCGCGGCGAAGAAACTGGGGCATCGCTATCATACGGGTGTGGTGGAGTGTAAGGACTCCTTCTACGGACAGCATTCTCCCGAGACGAAGCCGGTGAGCTATGAGCTTTTAAACAAATGGCAGGCCTGGCTGCGCCTTGGCTGCAAGGCATCGGAGATGGAATCGGCGGCGCTGTTTATTGTGGCCAGCTATCTGGGCGTGCGCTGCGGCTCCAATTTCCTGGTGGTGGGCAATCAGGAACGGGAGGCGGCCGGCCTGGACAACCCCATCTGTCACGATACGGAGGCGCCGATCCGCGTGGCGGTGGAAGCGATCCGCACGCTGATCCGTCAGGACAGAGGAGAGGAGTAAAAAGGCCGGAGCGGACGGTGCACGGACAGCCGGAGCGGAACGCGGCCGGCGGAAAAATGAATAGAAAAGGAGATTGTTTGTCATGAAAAAATACAGACGCATTTTCACCATTGTGCTGGATTCCCTGGGGGCAGGACAGGCTCCCGACTCTCCGGAATACGGAGACGTGGGAGTGGATACTCTGGGTCATATTTCAGAAAAAATGGATGAATTCCGCATTCCCAACCTGCAGAAGCTGGGAATTGCCAACCTTCATCCCTTAAAGCAGGTGGCTCCCGCGGATGCGCCTATGGGAAAATACACCAGGCTGCAGGAGAAGAGCCTGGGCAAGGACACCATGACCGGACACTGGGAAATGATGGGCCTTTATATCACCCAGCCTTTCCAGACCTTTACGGATACCGGATTCCCCAAGGAGCTGATCGACGAGCTGGAAAAGCGTACGGGAAGAAAGATCATCGGAAATAAAAGCGCCAGCGGTACGGAGATTCTGGACGAGCTGGCAGAGGAAGAGATCAATGAGGGTCATCTGATCGTTTACACCTCTGCGGATTCCGTTCTCCAGATCTGCGGAAACGAGGAGACCATGGGCCTGGATACGCTTTACAAATACTGTGAGATCGCCAGAGAGCTGACTATGAAGGATGAGTGGAAGGTGGGCCGCGTCATTGCCAGACCTTATGTGGGAAAGAAAAAGGGAGAGTTCAAGCGCACGGCCAACCGCCACGACTATGCCCTGAAGCCCTACGGGAAAACGGCCCTGGACGCTTTGAAGGCCGCCGGCTATGAGGTGATTTCCGTAGGTAAGATTTTTGATATTTTCGACGGAGAAGGCCTGACGGAGTCCAATAAATCCAAGAGCTCCGTTCACGGTATGGAGCAGACT
Organism: uncultured Lachnospiraceae bacterium; assembly: GCA_944377325.1. Classification (GTDB taxonomy): domain Bacteria; phylum Bacillota; class Clostridia; order Lachnospirales; family Lachnospiraceae; genus Lachnoclostridium_A. The sequence goes on along the minus strand of CALWEP010000070.1, from coordinate 20,188 downwards.
ATCGAGATCGCAAAAAGAGATTTCCAGGGACTGTGCTTCACCAATCTGGTGGATTTTGACGCGCTCTGGGGCCACAGAAGGAATCCGGTGGGCTACGGAGAGGAGATCGAGCGCTTCGATGAAAAGCTGGGAGAGCTGCTTCCCCTGCTGAAGGAGGACGATCTGCTGATTCTTACGGCCGACCACGGAAACGATCCCACCTACACGGGAACGGACCATACCAGAGAGCTGGTTCCCTTTATTGCTTACAGCCCGTCCATGAAAGCAGGGGGAGAAATCGAGGGAGCGGATACCTTTGCGGTGATCGGAGCCACCATCGCGGACAACTTTGAGGTGAAAATGCCGGAGGGAACCATCGGTTATTCCATTCTGGACCGGCTGGAATAAAGGAGGAAAATCATGGATAAGAAAGAGATCCTGAAACGACTGGACCACACCCTGTTAAAGCAGGAGGCTACCTGGGAGCAGATCAAGACCATCTGCGATGAAGGAATGGAGCACGGAACCGCGTCCGTCTGCATTCCCCCCAGCTTTGTGAAGCGGGCAAAGGAGTATGCGGCAGGCCGTCTCCCCATCTGCACGGTAATCGGATTCCCCAACGGGTATATGACCGCTGCCGTGAAGGTTTTTGAAACGGAGGACGCGGTGAAAAACGGAGCGGACGAGATCGACATGGTGATCAATATTGGAATGGTCAAGGAAAAGAACTACGATGCCGTTCTGGAGGAGATTCGTGCCGTTCGCGCTGCCTGTCCGGGAAAGATTCTGAAGGTTATTATCGAGACCTGTCTCCTGACGGAAGAAGAAAAAATCGAGATGTGCCGTGTGGTGACGGAATCGGGCGCGGACTACATCAAAACATCCACCGGCTTTTCTACGGGAGGAGCCACCTTTGCGGATGTGGAACTGATGAGAAAGCACGTCGGTCCTCAGGTGAAGGTAAAGGCTGCGGGAGGAATCTCCTCCGTGGCGGATGCGGAGGAATTTATCCGCCTGGGCGCGGACCGTCTGGGAACCAGCCGGCTGATCCGTCTGCTGGAGCAGTAAGAGTGCCGGCATTTGCCTGACAAATATGGTATGCTTACTTCTGTTCCATAAGAAAACAGATATTTTTCGGAGATTCATATCAAATACGGTATGAATCTCTGAAACACATAAAGGAGTTTATATGAATCGATCCACAGAAATGGTACTTTTTTACAGCCCGGAGGCAAATGAACGTTCAGGAAAGCTGAAAGGGATTTTTGTCCGTCAGGGAATTCGCATCAGAAATATCTCTCCGGAGCAGATGGGAGAGACCGTGGGGTATCTGGCGGGAATGGAGGGCTTTGAAAAGGCTTCTCCCGAAACGGTTCCGGCAGAGCCGCCCCGGGAGGAAATACTGGTCATGAAGAATTTTACCAGCCGCAGGATCGATGAACTGCTGCTGGCTATCCGGAAGGCGGGGCTCGCGAAGATTGAACTGAAAGCGGTAGTGACGCCGACCAACGCCCAGTGGCCTTTTTACAGGCTCTATGAGGAGATTCGTGAAGAGCGGGAAAAAATACTGGAGCAGGTAAGGCAGGAAAAGCAGCAGGGCTGAGGGAGGATGATGGTATGCTGAAAGATTTGCTGAAAGCCAGTCGTTCCATTCGGAGATTTTATGAGGATGAGGACGTGCCGGAAGAAATGCTGAGAGACTGGGTGGACAATGTGCGTTATGCTCCGTCCACGGCCAACGGTCAGACGCTGAAATTTAAGATCTGCACCTCCGAGGAAGACAAGGAAAAGATATTCCCCTGTCTGAAATGGGCGGGAGCGCTGCCGGACTGGGACGGCCCGGAGCCGGGGGAGCGGCCCGGCGCCTATGTGCTGATCTTTGACGATCTGTCCCTGGCGAAGAACCGGCCCATCGACGTGGGTATCTGCGCCCAGACCATTATGCTTTCCGCTGCGGAGGCCGGCTTCGGCGGCTGCATTCTGGGCAGCGTGGAGCGGACAAAGGTTATGGAGAGTCTGGGAATCGATCAGGAGAGATATGCCCTGACCGACGTGCTGGCCCTGGGACGGCCGAAGGAGACGGTAATCCTGGTTCCCGTAAAGGAAGACGGCAGCACGAAATATTACCGGGATGAGGACGGGATCCACTATGTGCCGAAGAGAGGATTGGAGGATATTCTGCTGTAGGCAGATGAGACCGGATATTTTTTATGCGATGGCGAAGAGGGCTTTTTCAGATCATGTGTTTGAAAAAGCTCTTTTTGTACTATTTTCAAAACAGAGTTGCAATTCCTGCTGCGAAGGAATATACTGTATACAAAATTCAGTACACAAAGCTGCAGTCCGGCTGCTGAGAAATGCCGGAGGAAAGGAGAGCACACAATGGAGTACAGAAAGTTTGGACAGGATTATGCCGTAAGGATTGACAGGGGAGAAGAAATATTGGAAAGCCTGGCGAAGGTGTGCGAGACGGAAAAAATCCGTCTGGGCTGTCTCAGCGGGCTGGGAGCCGTGGGAGAAGTGACTCTGGGAGTGTTTGACCGGGAGGATTTCCGCTACAAGACAAAGACCTTTCAGGGTGACTACGAGATTGCTTCCTGCAGCGGAAATATTACATCTATGAATGGAAACACCTACCTTCACGTTCACATGACCGCTTCCAACACAGAGACGGGAGAATGTCACGGAGGGCATTTAAACCGCGGGGTAGTCAGCCTTACGGGAGAATTTTTCCTCCACGCCATGGACGGAGACGTGGACAGAGAGTACTCTGATGAGGTAGGCCTGAATCTGATGAAGTTCACGGACAGATAAAGTAGAGAACGGCTCCGGCGATGCCGCTGCCCAGAATGATCCGGATCGGCCCGAAGTGCCGTTTCTGCAGCAGGATCAGGCAGACAGCGGAAATCAGGACGGTGATCCGGTTGATTTCCGCCGGGTCCGCAGCGGCTGCCCCTTCCAGCCAGGCGTTTTTTGTCAGGGTTGCGGCAGCCGCCAGGACCATGGCCGCTACGGCGGGGCGAAGACCTTTTAAAACGCCTTGGATGATGGAGAGGCTTCGGCAGCTGTAATAGACCCTTGCCAGGATCATCACGATGATCAGAGCCGGAAGGATATAGGCCAGGGTGGCCGCTGCGGTGCCAGGGATTCCTGCCGTTTTGGTTCCCACAAAGGAAGCAATATTGATTCCCAGGGGGCCGGGGGTCATTTCCGCAATGGAGACAATATCCGTAAATTCCGTATTGGTCAGCCAGTGCTGCTGCGTTACAACCCGGCTGCGGATCAGTTCCATGGAGGCGTATCCGCCGCCGAAGCTGAACAGTCCGATGAGAAAAAAGGTTTGAAACAGCTGCAGACAGATCATTCAGTTCAGCTCCTTTCGATGGTTTTTTTGCTTTATGGAGTAAATTCCTCCCGCCAGACCGCAGGCCAGCAGAATTAAGATAATATCAATTCCCAGACAGACAGAGGCAGCGGATGCGGAAATCAGCAGGATTAAAGACAGGAAATCTCCATCCTTCCGTACATTCCTTATCATGGTAAAGGCCACATTGATCATGACGGCAGCCACGCCGGCCTGCATTCCCCTCAGAATAAGAGACAGGACCAGGCTGCTGCGGAACTGAACGTAAAAGACGGAAATGACGGAAAGGATGATCATGGGAGGAGAAACGGTTCCGATTACGGTCAGCAGAGCTCCGGCTGCGCCGGCTATATGATATCCGATGATAATGGAAGTGTTCACAGCCATGACTCCGGGGCAGGACTGGGCGATGGCCGCCATGTCCATTACTTCTTCCTGCTCGATCCAGTGGAGTTCTTCCACAAATTTCTTCTGAAGCATGGAAATAATCACCATTCCCCCTCCGAAGGTGCAGCAGCTGATTACAAAGCAGGTTTTAAAAAGGGTCCACAGTACTTTTCTGTCGGGCTTTTTTTGTTTTGCTTCCATTTCAGATACTCCTTTCTCTTTTTGTTTTTAAGGGGTTCATTTATTTCCATTTCATTCTAGGCCTGTTTCGCCGGGAAATCCAATACAAAGTAAATATTGTGTGATAGCTTGAAACTATATATAATGAAACTGTATTTTGAGAAAGGAGAGAGGTCCATGACTCTGGTACAGCTGAAATATTTTCAGACCGTGTGCAGACACGGCAGCATCACAAAAGCGGCCAATGAGCTGCACATATCTCAGCCCAGCCTTTCCAACGCGATGAGAGAGCTGGAGAAAGAATTCGGATTTTCACTGTTTCACCGGCTGAGCAGGGGGATGGAGCTGACGGAGGAAGGCAGGATATTTCTGGAGGAGACAGACTGCCTGCTGGAGCGGGCCGAAGGGTTTTCCAGACGGATGCATGAGCTGGGGAAGGCAGGCCGGACCGTGAACCTGGGCGTTTCCCCCATGCTGTCGGCGCTGGTGTTCCCCCGGCTTCTGCGGGCGATGAGGGAAAGCTGTCCCGGAACGGAGATTCGCATGACGGAAGGCGGAAGCTTGTCCAATAAAGAAATGGTTCTGGACGGAAAGCTGGATGCGGCCGTTGTTTCCTGGGAATCGTCCCTGCCGCCCTCTCTGGAAATCCTGGAACTGTGCTCTATGAAGATTTTCTTTTATGTTTCGGCCCGTCATAAACTGGCACAGAACAGAGAGGTGTCTCTTTCTCAGCTGCAGCAGGTGCCGCTGGCACTGCTGGCGGAGGATTCTTTTCTTACGGATTTTGTCAAGGAGAGCTTCAGAGCCGCGGGCCTGGCTCCCCAGGTTATGGTTCATACCAACCAGCTGGCGGCCATCAGCAGGCTGGTGGAAGACAATGTGGCGGCGGCGTTTCTGTATGACCGCATTATGCCGGAAAACGGAAACATTGCAAAAATACAGGTTCCGGAACTGCCTCCGGTGAAGATTCGTCTGATTTGGAACAGAAGCAGGAGGCGGGAGCCGGGCCTGCGGGAGCTGATCAGGACTGCAGGAAGAGAATTTTCCGGGGAGGCTGTCCTTTACACCCCCGTGCAACCATGATAAACTTAAAGCCGTAAAAGAAAGAGGTTGGTCATGACAGAAAGGGAAAACAGACGGGACACGGCAGAGTGTCTGTATGAAATCATAAATAACGGCAGAGAGGTCCGGATCACCGCCTGCAGAGGATACGGAGATACTGCGGTGATTCCGGATACTATAGAGGGACTTCCGGTGACGGAACTGGGACCCTATGCTTTTTCCGCAGGGAGAAGAAAGCCGCCGGAAGGCAGATGGACGGCGGAACGGAAAAACGGCGGGGATCCTCCTTTTATCGAAGGGGAGAGGCTGAAGGTTCTGGTGCTGCCTTCGTCGGTGAAAAAGGCGGGCATGTATGCGTTTTACGACTGCAGCAGCTGGGAGAAGCTGGTCTGCCACAGCTCCTTTAACGATCTGGGGGCGGGAGCCTTTACCGGCTGCAGAAAGCTTTCCTTTCTGGACATCACCATGGACAGAGGAGAGCAAAGGCCGGGGCTGAAGGATATTTTGTCGGAGCTGCGCCAGGAAGTCCATGTGGATTACCGCACGGAGGAAGGCTCCACCCGTCTGGTATTTCCGGAGTTTTATGAGGATGCGGTGGAAAATACTCCCGCCAGGATCGTCTCCGTGAAGGTTTACGGGAGCGGGCATTTTTACCGCTACTGCTTTTCCGGGCGGGAGCTTCAGTTCAAGGATTATGACGCTCAGTTTGAAAATCTGATTCTTCTGGACCGGGAGGAGCTGGCTGTGGAGGCGGCGGCGGGCCGCCTGAGAGGGCCGGTGGGCCTTACGGAGGAGGCAAGGGACCGGTATCTGACATATCTGGCAGAGCATAAGACAGAAGCGGTTTGCTGGTTTCTGAAGGAGCAGGATGCGTCCGGTTTAAAATGGCTGCTGGAGCTGGTGGATTTTGATGAGAATGATCTGGGTGCGGCCATCGACGCGGCGGGACGGATGCAGGCGGCGGAAGGGCTTTCCCTGCTCATGGACTGCCGTCACCGGCGGTTCCGGCCGAAGAGAAAGACATTTGAGCTTTAAGGGAACGGCAGGAAGGAGGAACGGGATGACGGATCCTGTGAGACAGCGTCAGCTGGAAGAACTGGACGCGGTCACGATCTGCACGGAGATCCTCTCCGATGCAAGAAACGAACTGTATATGAATATGAGATTTCTGGACGTGGCCCTGAGCAGCCTGTACTTTCAGGCAGATCCCGGCTGTATGGGCGTGGGAACGGACGGCTGGGGGATCTATTACCATCCGGAATATCTGATGAATCTTTACCGCCGGGGGCGGGTCATGGTGAACCGGGCCTATCTTCATATGGTCCTTCACTGCCTGTTCTGCCATATGGATACCAGGGGAAAGAGGGCGGAGGAGTACTGGAACCTGGCCTGTGATATTGCCATGGAGTCCATCATCGACGGAATGTATCAGAAATGCGTTCATGTTTCTCCCTCCCCTTTCCGGCGGGAACTTTACCTTCGCCTGGGAAGGAAGCTGAAGGTGCTGACGGCAGAGGGAGTCTACAGGGAGCTTCAGGCCATGGAGCTGAACGAAGGGCAGTATATGCGCCTGACGGCGGAATTTGCGGTAGATGACCATCGCTACTGGAAAGAAGAAAAGCGCAGCCCCAATGAACAGCCCAGGAAAAACCGGTGGGATAAGAACCGGGAACAGATGCAGACCAATATGGAGACCTTTGCAAAGGAGAACTCCGATGACAGCGGGGACCTGCTGGAACAGGTGCGGGCGGAAAACAGACAGCGCTATGACTATAAGAAATTTCTCCGGAAATTCGCGGTGCTGAAGGAGGAGCTTCAGGCAGATCCGGATACCTTTGATTACGTATTCTACACCTACGGACTGGAGCTTTACGGAAACATGCCTCTGATCGAGCCTCAGGAGACAAGGGAAGTGTTCCGGGTGGAGGATTTCGCGGTGGTGGTGGACACCTCCATGTCCTATTCCGGTGAGCTGGTCAGGCGGTTCCTGGAGGAAACCTACTCCGTTCTCTGCGAGTCGGAGAGCTATTTTACCAAGATTAATGTTCACATCATCCAGTGTGATGAAAAGATACAGGAGGACCGTGTGGTTACCAGCCGGGAGGAAATGGCGGAGTATATGGAACATTTCACGATCCGGGGATTCGGAGGGACGGATTTCCGCCCGGCCTTTGAATATGTAAACGCCTTAGTCCGCATGGGCCGCTTCCATAAGCTGAAGGGGCTGATCTATTTTACCGACGGGGAGGGGATCTTTCCCGTAAAGAGGCCGCCCTATGATACGGCTTTTGTATTTATCAAGGACAATTATACGGATATTTCCGTCCCCCCATGGGCCATCAAGCTGATTCTGGAGGCGGAGGATCTGCAGCCGGAGGAAGAAGAGCTGGGCGAGGATTGGGGCGGACAGGTGCTCTGGACAGAGGGAGGAGAAAGGGAAGTAAGATGAACATCAAACGAGCAAAGGAAGAAATAAAAAATACCATTCAGGCTTATCTGATGAAGGATGAATTCGGACGCTACGTGATCCCGTCCATCCGCCAGCGCCCGGTGCTGCTCATCGGCGCTCCCGGCATCGGGAAGACCCAGATCATGGAGCAGATCGCCAGGGAATGCGGCATCGGACTGGTGTCTTATACTATTACGCACCACACCCGCCAGAGCGCCGTAGGACTGCCTTTTATTTCCAGAAAGGAATACGGCGGCAGAGAATACTCCGTGACGGAATATACCATGAGTGAGATCGTGGCGTCCATTTACAATAAGATCGAAGAAACGGGACTGAAAGAGGGAATTCTGTTTATCGACGAGATCAACTGTGTTTCCGAGACGCTGGCTCCTACCATGCTCCAGTTCCTGCAGTGCAAGACCTTCGGAAATCACCGGATCCCGGAGGGCTGGCTGATCGCGGCGGCAGGAAATCCCCCGGAGTACAATAAATCTGTGCGGGAATTTGACATTGTGACCCTGGACCGGCTGAAGCTGATCCGGGTGGAACCGGAGCTTTCCGTATGGAAGGAATATGCGGCGGAGGAGTCCATCCATCCGGCCATTATTTCCTATCTGGATGTGAAGCCGCAGAATTTCTGCAGGATCGAGACCACAGTGGACGGAAAACTGTTCGCCACGCCCAGAGGCTGGGAAGACCTGTCCCGATTCATCGAGGTCTATGAAAAGATGGGGCTTACGGCAGACCGGGATGTGATTGTTCAGTATATTCAGTTTCCGGCGATCGCCAAGGACTTTGCCAATTACCTGGAGCTGTACTATAAATATGAAAACGATTATCAGGTGGATGCTATTCTGCAGGGAGAGATCCGGGAGGAGCTGTGTGAAAAGGTGTCCGGAGCGCCCTTTGACGAAAAGCTGAGCGTGATCAGTCTTCTGCTCACCAGGCTGGGAAATGTGTTCCGAGAGGTTTCCGTTCAGGCAGACCGGCTGGAGCTGCTCATGGGACAGCTGAAGACCTATTCCGACCGGGAAGGAAACGGCATAGAGCGGATGGAATCCATTCTGCAGCAGTTTTCCGGAATCCGGGAGGAGAAAAAGAAGGCAGAGCTTTTGAGCCGGCGGGAGGATGAACACCTGCTGAGCGTGCTGGCCATGCTGGAGAGCTGCGAAAAGGAACTGCGGTCTGCGGATATGACGGAGCCGGATCAGGCCTGGGAGGCGGTAAAACGGTGGTTTTCCGGCAAGCGGGACGCTTATGAGGCAATGTGGGATCAGGCGGGCGCCATGCTGGAGCATGGGTTTGATTTTATGGAAGCAGCGTTCGGAGACGGCCAGGAAATGGTCATTTTTGTGACCAATCTGAATACGAACCGTTTCTGTGTCCGCTTCCTTCAGGAATATGAGTGCAGCCGCTACTATCAGTACAACAAAAAGCTGCTCTTTGAGGACCGGGAGGGTGAGCTGAAAAAACGGATCTCCGCAGTGCTGGACTAAGACCGGCGGCGGAAAAGGAGGAGAATATGATATTTATCGGAGGAATCAGCCAGGGGCAGAAGGAGATCGCCTATGCCTATCCGGCAGTGCTCTGCGCACTCTGCGGCAGATACGGAAAATACCGGGTGTTTATGACCTATACCTATTTCAGTTTCTTCTTTATTCCTATTTTCAAGTGGAACCGTCGGTATTATGTGCAGACGTCCTGCTGCGGCTCCGTCTATGAACTGGATCCGCAGGTAGGCAAGGCGCTGGCGGAAAGGGAAGACCGTCAGATCCGGCCGGAGGATCTCCATCTGGTAAGCCGGGGCGGAGGAACTTCTGCCGGAGCGGCGGAAGAAGCCGGCAGTGATGCCAGAGATCTGAAGGCGCGCTATGGAGAGAACTTCCGCATGCGTTCCTGTCCGGCCTGCGGATATCAGTTCATCGATCAGGAGAAGGAGTTTGTGTTCTGCCCCAAATGCGGGGCGCCTCTGGACCAGAAAAAACAGGAGGAGTGAAAATGAAAGTCACCTATGTTCATCACAGCGGTTTTTTTGTGGAGCTTCCCCAGGTGAACCTGCTGTTTGATTACTATACCGGCAGCCTGCCGGAAACAGACGGGAAGAAACCGCTGGCGGTTTTTGCCAGTCATCGCCACGGGGACCACTTTTCTGAGGTCGTTTTTCAGCTGCCCGAATGGTTTCAGGATGTATCTTATGTGCTTTCCGGTGATATCTGGGAGCGGAGAGTGCCGGCGGACAAACGGGGGAAGACCATATTTCTGTCTCCCGGACAGGAAACAGAACTTGACCTTTCCGGAAGAGATTCCTGCTTTTCCGTAAGAATCCGGGCATTCCGGTCCACGGACGAGGGAGTGGCGTTTCTTCTGGACTGCGGCGGCACCGTGATCTACCATGCGGGAGATCTGAATAACTGGACCTGGAACGGAGAGCCGGAAGCATGGAACCGGGCCATGGCGGGAAATTACCATAAAGAGCTGGGAAAGATCCGGGCCGTGCTGGATGAATGGGGAAAGGAAATCGACGCCGCCTTTGTCCCTCTGGACGGACGGCTGGAGGACAAGTTTTATCTGGGTCTGGATGATTTCATGAAGCAGGTGGGGGCGAAGCATGTATTTCCCATGCACTGCTGGGATGACTATACCGTAATCGGGAAACTGAAAAAAATGCCGGAAAGCGAAACATACCGCGACCGGATCATAAAAATAACAGGGGATGGGGACAGCTTTGAGATTGAGCCCTGAACCAGACTGCCGCCGGAAGAAGATCCGGAGGCCAAAGCCGAAAGGAGAACGCATATGATTTTAATCAAAGGAAGCAAGATCGTAGATCCGAAGACCGGGACGGAGAGAATCGGCGATGTGCTGGTAAAAGACGGAAAAATCGCCATGATCCGGAAATGCATTGAGGTTTCTGAGGCGGAAAAGGAAGAAGAGCTGAAGGTGATCCGTGCAGCGGGAATGACCCTGGCCCCCGGACTGATTGACGTGCATGTTCATTTCCGGGATCCGGGCCTGACCTACAAGGAGGATATTCACACCGGAGCGGAAGCGGCGAAAAGAGGCGGCTACACCACCGTGGTTACCATGGCCAATACCAGACCGGCAGCAGACAGTCCGGAGACCGTATCCTATATCCTGGAGGAGGGAAAGAAGACGGGGATCCATGTACTTCCGGCAGCTGCTGTGAGCAGGGGACTGAAGGGGGAGGAGCTGACGGATATGGAGGCTCTGAAGAAAGCAGGAGCTGTGGGCTTTACCGATGACGGAATCCCTCTGATGAACGGAGAGCTGGTGAGGAAGGCCATGGAGCAGGCTGCCCGCCTGGACGTTCCCTTAAGCTTTCATGAAGAGGACCCGGCTTTTATCAGAAATAACGGCATCAATCACGGAAAGGTTTCAGAGAAGCTGGGGATCTACGGCTCTCCGGCGGTAGCGGAGGACAGCCTGGTGGCCCGGGACTGCATGATTGCCCTGCATACGGGAGCGTCTGTGAATATCCAGCATATCAGCTCTGCCAACTCTGTGGCCATGGTCCGCGCCGCAAAGAAAATGGGTGCCGATGTATGGGCAGAGGTGACGCCCCATCATTTTACCCTGACGGAGGATGCGGTGCTGGAGTACGGCACACTGGCAAAGATGAATCCGCCTCTCAGAACAGAAGCAGACCGTCGGGCGCTGATCGAAGGCCTGAAGGACGGTACCATTGACATGATCGCTACGGACCATGCACCTCACAGCGCGGAGGAAAAGGGAAAACCGCTGACAGAGGCGCCCAGCGGCATCATCGGTCTGGAGACTGCCCTCGCCCTGGGAATCACCGAACTGGTGAGAACAGGCGAACTGACCATTGCTCAGCTGATGGAAAAGATGAGCTTCAATCCGGCCTGCCTGTACCGGTTGGAAAAGGGCTGGCTCACAGAGGGAGAAGACGCGGATCTGGTGCTTTTTGATGAAAATGAGGAATGGACCGTGGGAGACTACGCGTCTAAATCATCCAACTGTCCGTTCACCGGCTGGAAGGTGTTCGGAAAGGTGAAATACACCATCTGCAACGGAGAGATCGTATATGAAGATGAAAGCGCTGCTGATTGATATAGACGGGACCCTGCTGGATTTCCGGCAGGCAGAAGTAAAGGGGATCGACGCCGTAATGGAGCATTACGGTGTTTCCCCCGATGAAGAGAAAGAAAAACGATATCATGAGATCAACCAGCTTTTCTGGCAGAAATATGAGCGGGGAGAAATCACCAGAGCACAGATCAACGAGGGGCGTTATCCTGCATTTTTCGGAGAGATGGGCGTTTCCGCAGACTGGGAGATCTGTGAACGGCTGTACCGGGAACAGGTGGATTCCCTGATCATTCTTGTGGACGGGGCGAAAGAAATGCTGCGTTATCTGGCAGAAAAATACCTTCTCTACGCCGCCTCCAACGGTTATTCCAAAAGCCAGAGAGCACGGCTTGAAAAAGCGGGTCTGCTGGAGTATTTTCAGGATGTGTTCGTGTCGGAGGAGACCGGCAGCCAGAAGCCCCAGAAGGAGTTTTTTGACTACTGATTTGCCCGCATGCCGGAAGACATCCGGCCGGAAGAGGTGATGATCCTGGGAGACGGACTGACGTCCGATATGGCCGGAGGAAACCGGGCAGGAATCCGCACCTGCTGGTACAATGCCTTCGGGGAGAAAAATGACGTGGGAGCATCCATTGACTACGAGATCCGCCACCTTTATGAGATCAGAAAAATTTTATAGGTCCTCCTTAAATTCTGCTTTACAAAAGCACTTTAGTATGCTAACATGGTAGCACAACACAAAAAGCAACAGACGGGATTCCGTTATTGAGGAGGATAAGATTATGAAAAAAAGAGTGATGGCAGCAGTGATGATGGCAGCAGCAGTAGCGGCAGCAGGCTGCGGAGGTTCCGGAAATACAGAAACTACCAAGGCAGCGGACACCAGTGCGGCGGATACTTCCGCAGTAGCGGAGCAGACGGGAGAGAGTGCTGAGGAAAGCTCCTCTCAGGCAGAAGGTGAGGCAAAGGGAACCTTTACCGTAGGATTTGATGCAGACCTTCCGCCCATGGGCTTTAAAGCAGATGACGGTTCTTACACCGGATTCGATCTGGATCTGGCAAAAGAGGTGGCCAGCCGCCTGGGACTGGAATTTGTGGCTCAGCCTATCCTGTGGGATGCGAAGGATATGGAGCTGGAGAACGGAACCATTGACTGTGTATGGAACGGATTTACCATCACAGGAAGAGAGGATCAGTATACCTGGACCGAGCCCTATATGGACAATGAGCAGGTATTTGTGGTGATGGCCGATTCCGGCATTGCCTCTCTGGAGGATCTGGCAGGGAAGGTAGTGGAGGTTCAGGTGGATTCCGCGGCGGAGGCGGCTCTGGATACCATGCCGGAGGTAAAAGCCAGCTTTGCCAGCGTAGAGACCACCCCTAACTACAATCAGGCCCTTATGGATCTGGAGATGGGAGCGGTGGACGCCGTGGGAATGGACAGCGTGGTAGCCAATTATCTGCTGACCCAGAGAGGAACGGACGCAGTGATTCTGGATGAGGCCCTTTCCTCTGAAGAATATGCCGTAGGCTTTAAGCTGGGCAATACGGAGCTGAGAGATCAGGTGCAGGCAGTTCTGGAGGAGATGGCTGCGGACGGCACCATGGCGAAGATCTCTGAGGAGTGGTTCGGCAGCGACATTACCACCATCGGAAAATAAGTTTTCGGAAGCAAATAAAGAAAAATTTCAGGCGGCCCCATAAGCCGCCTGTATGTGTGACAGGGAGACAGAAACTATGGAACAGATAATCAACTGGTTTGGGGAAATGGCCGCCATGCTGCCCCAGCTGTTTGACGGAATGGCAGTGACGGTGCAGATCTTTGCGGTAACGCTTATATTCTCTCTGCCGCTGGGGCTTTTGGTGTCCTTCGGGAGAATGGCAAAGAACCCGGTGATCCGCTGGATCACCAAGGCCTATATTTCCGTTATGCGGGGTACGCCTCTGATGCTTCAGCTTTTTATCGTATATTTCGGTCCGTACTATATTTTCGGAATCCGGGTGACGAATGACTACAGGCTCTGGGCCGTATTTATCGGCTTTGTGATCAACTATGCCGCCTATTTCGCGGAGATCTACCGCAGCGGCATCCAGTCCATGCCGGCAGGACAGTATGAGGCGGCCAAGCTGCTGGGATACAGCCGGTTCCAGACCTTTTTCAAAATCATCTTTCCCCAGGTGATCAAACGCATCCTTCCTTCGGTGACCAATGAGGTGATCACTCTGGTGAAGGACACGTCCCTGGCGTTTACCATCAGCGTGATCGAGATGTTTACCGTGGCAAAGCAGCTGGCTTCCGCCCAGGCGGCCATGACTCCTTTTGTGGCAGCCGGCATTTTCTACTATGTGTTCAATCTGCTGGTGGCCGTGGTGATGGAGTATTTTGAAAAGAAGCTGTCATATTATCAATAGGAGGCCGGATATGTATTTGCTGGAAATGAACCACATTCAGAAAAACTTTGAGAACCTTCAGGTGCTGAAGGATATCTCCCTGTCTGTAAAGGAGGGGGAGATCGTATCCATCATCGGGCCTTCCGGATCGGGAAAATCCACGCTTCTTCGGTGCGCTACCATGCTGGAGACCATTGACAGCGGGGAAATCGCGTATCTGGGGGAAAAGGCGGCCTGGACGGAACCGGGAAGGGATCAGGCGGTTTACGCAGGAAAGGGAAAGCTGAAGGAGATTCGGAAAAATTACGGGCTGGTATTTCAAAGCTTCAACCTTTTTCCGCATTTTTCCGTTATAAAGAATATTACGGACGCGCCCATTCATGTTCAGGGAAAGAAGAGAGAAGACGCTCTTCGGGAAGGAATGGAGCTGCTGAAGAAAATGGGCCTGGAGGACAAGGCGGACGCTTACCCCTGCCAGCTGTCCGGCGGACAGTGCCAGCGGGTGGCCATTGCCAGAGCTCTGGCATTAAATCCCAAGGTACTGTTTTTTGACGAGCCCACCTCCGCCCTGGATCCGGAGCTGACGGGAGAAGTGCTGAAGGTAATCCGTTCCCTGGCGGATCTGGATATCACCATGGTCATCGTGACCCATGAGATGGCCTTTGCCAGGGATATTTCCGACCGGGTCATTTTTATGGCCGACGGTGTGATTGTGGAAGAGGGAACTCCGGAAGAGGTATTTTCCTCTTCCAATGAGAGAACACAGGCGTTCCTGGGGCGGTACGGGGAAATGCTGAGCCAGGGAGGAAAAGCCCTGAAGGGAGAGAAATGACGGCCGGGAGATTAAGGGAAAATTCAGGGTATGATCGGGAAAACGGACTTTTCGGGGTCCGTTTTTTTGATGGGGGAAACTTTGCTTTTCATGGAGGATTGCGCGAAAAAAACGGGAAAGATATAATAATAGAATCAAAAACGTGAAATAAAGAAAGGAGACAGAAGGGTGGACACAAGTATATTTCGATATGTGATTGCCATTGAGGAATGCGGCAGTATTTCTGCGGCAGCCAGGAAACTGTTTATGTCGCAGCCTGCTTTGACCAAACATATCGGAAAGCTGGAAAAGCAGCTGGGTATAAAACTGTATGACAGAAGCGGTTCTCCTCTGACGCTTACGCCGGCAGGGCGGCTGTTTCTGGAGTATGCTGAGAAATATGTACAGGAAGAGAAGGAATTTTCGGAACGTCTGAAAAAGCTGGAAGGAGACGGTCCGGAGCGGGTGCTGGTGGCAACGACCCACAGAGGAGGAGCTTACGCGGGAGACCGTACAGCGTCCTTTCTGGCCCGGTTTCCGGAAATCTCCCTGGAATATTTGGATGTGAGTGCGGAAGAATGTGAAAATGCGTTAAGCACGGGAAAGGCAGATTTGGCAGTCTATACGGATCCTGTTCTGTCAGACCAGATCGAATATATGCCTTTGGAAGAAGATCAATTGGTTCTGGTAGTGCCCAGAAGCAGCGTACTGCTGGAGGGAAAAGACCTTTCGGGAAATACTCCGGAAGATCCTGTAGAAGTGGAGCCGGAGCGGTTTCGGAATCCGGATCTGACGTGGGTTTTGTCAACGCAGAATCACAGCCTGTATTTTGCAGAACGAGCATTTTTCAAAAAATATGGGATTGCTCCTGTGCGGAGTTTCCGGGTAGACTATGTGGATACCAGATATTCCATTGCCTGCGGAGGAGGAGGGATTGTTTTGGTTCCCACTACAACCGTTGTAAAAGGAGCAGGAAGCAAGGACTGCGCGTTTTGTACGATCAAGGGGGGAAACCTGTACCGTTACGTGATCATTGCCAAGCAGAAAGGGAGAAATCTGCAGAGAGGGGCGGAAAATTTCTGGCGTTTTATGATAGAGCAGAGATTTCAGCGCTGATCGGGGAGAAAAGGTATTCGGAATTGGAATGGCATCAATAATAAATCGGAATGGAAAACAGTCGGAAAAGCGGAAGAGGTTCATTTTAAAAGCCGGCAGTGAAAGATTATGATTCAATCGGTTATAAGCGGGAAATTATATAGAATAGACATAAACTTGAAAAAAATAACACATATTTTGTATAATTAGACCAGAATTTTTGCCGGCAAAACATTCAGAATCAGTTTAAAATGAAAGGAAAAAGAAAATGAGTACTTTGAAAGAAACGAAGATTCTCGGTTTCCCGCTTTGGATGTTCTTAATTCTGAATGTGATTATGATTTTCCTGGCAGCTCAGGACTGGATGCTGTCAAACATGGTGGGGGCTCTGGCATTTGCTCTGGTGGTAGGTACGTTTCTGGGATGGATCGGCGATCACATTCCGGTCTGGAAAACATGGTTCGGAGGCGGAATGCTTTTTACCTGTCTGGCAGCAGGAGCAATGAACACGTTTAACCTGGTGGGAGAAGGCGCAAAAGAGACTCTGAATACTTTTAACGGAACAACAGGCTTTCTGGATCTGTATATTCTGGTGCTGATCACCGGTTCCGTACTGTCTGTTGACAGAAAAGCTCTTGTAAAATCCTTTGCAGGTTATATTCCCACGATTATTGCCGGCGTGGTCGGCGCGCTGGCGCTGGCCGGCCTGGTGGGAGCGGCAACAGGAGTAGGGGCGATTGACGCCATCACTACGTATGCGATTCCTATAATGGGAGGAGGAAACGGGGCGGGCATACAGCCTATGAGCCGTATGTGGGAGGCTGCGACCGGAGGAGACGGAGCTTCCTGGTATGCCACTGCATTTGCCATTATCAGTCTGGGAAACCTGGTAGCCGTTTTCATGAGCGCGCTGCTGAATAAGCTGGGCCAGGCCCATCCCGCCCTTACGGGAAACGGACAGCTGATGAAAGGAATGGACAATGTTTCTGCTTCAGCGGAAAAGGAGGCGAAGCCTTCGGCAGCCGACTATGCTACCGGTCTGGCTTTGGGCCTGTTCTGCTACTGCGTGGCGGATCTCTATTCCGGTCATATTTCCATTATCAACAATCACCTGGATCTGGGATTTACCATCCATACGTTTGCGTTTATGGTAATTCTTATGGCAATTCTGAATATATCCAATATTCTTCCGGTCAATGTGAAAGCCGGGGCGAAGGGGATGCAGCAGTTTTTTGTTAAGTATATGTCTTTCCCGCTGATGATTACCGTGGGGATCGGTACGGATTTGAGCGATTATGCGAAGGTTTTCACAAACCCGGCATATCTGGTGATTATCCTGGCGACCGTGGTCGGCGCAATGGTCGGTACTTTCTTGATGAGCAGACTGTTCCGCATGTATCCGGTGGAAGCGATGCTTACGGCGGGACTTTGCATGGCAAACGGAGGCGGCTCCGGAGACGTACAGTGTCTGGGAGCGGCAAATCGTATGGAAATGATGTCATACGCTCAGATTTCATCACGAATCGGCGGGGCGATCATGCTCGTAGTAGCCAGTTTCTTTTTCGGACGGTTTTTATAAAATTGCAGTTTAGGAGGAATGTATTATGTCATCCAATCATGCTTTGGATCAGAATCTGACACCGGAAATGAGAAAAAACCTGTTCGGCAATGCATACCTTAATATGCTTTGGCACTGTCCCAGCGACCCCAGGTTTCCCTATTGGGTTCATCTGCCGGATGAATACTATGAAGAGAAGGAGCCGGAATACGAGCTGATGGTGATTATTCACGGCACAGGATGCGCTGTGGAAAATTACATAAAAGAGGCAAAGGAAATTGCGGACAAAAATCACCTGGCAATTCTGGCGCCGCTGTTCCCGGGGGGCCTGATGGAACGGGATGATTTCAACAGCTATAAGCTTCTTTCCTGCGACGGAGTACGCTATGATCTGATTCTCCTGTCCATGATCGAAGATATGAAGAAAAGATATCCGGGAGTAAAAACGGATCGGTTTTATCTGTTCGGCCATTCCGGCGGCGGACAGTTTGCCAATCGATTTCTGCTGGTTCACCCGGAAAGACTGAAGGCTGTTTCCATAGGCGCGCCGGGCAGACCAACCTTTTTAAACAAAGAAGAAGACTATTTTTGGGGAATTCGAGATTTTCGAAATTATTTTGACAAAGACGTGAATTTAGAGGCTGTGAGAAAGGTTCCGGTACAGATCACCGTGGGAGAGCTGGATACGAAATATATCGGAGATTCTCCTTACGGAGACAACCGGGTAGCCAGAATGCAAAGCCTGAAGAAAAATTTTGAAGAGGCCGGGATAAAAACCACCCTTCAGATCCTGCCCGGACTGGAGCATGCGGACGGTGAAAGGGAACGGGTCCGGACGGCGGAGAGGTTTTTCCTGGGATTGCAAAGATAAGCAGACAAAGAGCAGGGCTTTTGAGGCTCTGCTTTTTCTTGTGCGGCTTTTGAAAACTTTGCTCTTCAATAAATTTCATTTTAATGTTACACTGGACAGATAGGAAAATCTGCCGGAAATCAGACCATAATAGAAACAGGATAAAAGATCCGGCTGCATCAGATATACGGACGAGGAGGAAAACAGAATGCCGATTTTCAAAGCTATTTATAATTTACTGTGGGGAGATCTGGTCCGCATTCCCCTGCCTGGAGGGAGTTTTCTGGGACTTTCCCTGCTGGTTATGATCCTGATACCGGCGGGAATCTATTTTACGGTTCGGACAAGGTTTCTGCCGTTTCGGCTTTTTCCCGAGATGATCCGGGTGACGCTGGAAAGCAATAAAAAAGACGACCGTGCGGGAATCTCCGGACTTCAGGCTCTGATTGTTTCCACCGCCTGCCGGGTAGGAATGGGAAATCTGGTGGGAGTGGTCGCCGCCATTTCCGCCGGAGGCGCAGGCGCGCTGTTCTGGATGTGGGTGATCGCCCTTCTGGGTTCTTCTACGGCATATATTGAAGCCACTCTGGCTCAGCTTTATAAAGAGAAGGATCCACTGTACGGCGGATATCGGGGCGGCCCGGCCTACTATCTTCACTCTCTCGCCCTTCGGAAAGGGAGAAAAGGGAAACGGACGGTTCTGGCGTCCCTGTTTGCCGTTTCCGGACTGATCTGCTGGTGCGGCATCAGCCAGGTGACCGCAAATTCCATTTCCGCTTCCTTTGAGAATGCGTTTCATATTCCGCCGCTGTATTCCACGGCCGTTCTCGTTCTGCTGGCTGCAATAATTGTTTTGAGGAAAAATGCGACGGTAAGAGTGCTGGATATTATGGTTCCCGTAATGGCCGCATGCTACTTTTTCATATCCGTTTTTATTATTGTAAAAAACGCAGGACAGCTTCCTGCAGTTTTTGAAAGGATTTTTGCGGAAGCCTTCGGACTGCGTCAGGTGGCGGGCGGAGGTCTGGGAGCTGTAATCATGAACGGAGCGAAACGGGGACTTTTCTCCAACGAGGCCGGTTCCGGCTCAGCTCCCTGCGCGGCAGCGGCGGCAGATATCAGCCATCCGGCGAAAGAGGGGCTGCTGCAGGCTTTAGGTGTGTTTATCGATACGATCATTCTCTGCAGCTGTTCTGCCATGATTATGCTGCTCACTCCTCAGGAGCTGACAGCCGGGCTGGAAGGAATGGATCTGCTCCAGACGGCTATGAACTATCATATGGGCGAGTTTGGGGTAATCTTTATAGCGGTGATCCTGTGGCTGTTCAGCTTTTCCACATTTCTCGGCATTCTGTTTTATGCCAGATCAAACGTGGCGTACCTGTTCGGCGACAGCTGTACAGCCCAGACCCTGTATAAGATCCTGGCCCTGATCATGCTCTTTGTGGGCGGTCTGGCCGCGTACCAGTTCGTGTGGGACCTGGGAGACGTGGGCGTCGGGCTCATGACCGTGTTCAATATGGCGGCCCTGGTTCCCCTGGCTCCGGAGGCGCTGCGGTCCCTGAGGGATTATGAGGAGAATGCTATGGGAAGAAGAACTTATAATACGGGGCAGAATATATAAGAAAAGCATTCCTGCATGGGGGAAGGTCAGATGACACAGAGATAACAGGCTGCTATTCAAAGGAGCGAAAGCATTTTGGATTTTACTATTCAGAGAAAAATAGATATTGAGATATTTTACCGGCAGGAAATCAGAAATGATTTCCTGCTCAGACTGTAGACAAAGTCCCGGCGATTGCCGGGCTTTTCTATTCATAGCACCGTTTTTCTGATATACTAAAGATATCGGAAAGGCGGTGCTTTTTATGCTGATAAAACTTGCAGATAAAAAGAGAGAACAGATGCTTCTGTTCTGTATGGATGACTTGGTTCCACTGTACTATATGCTGCGGTTAATCGATAAAGCGATTGACTGGAGTTTTATCTAT
>CALWEP010000069.1 GCA_944377325.1 uncultured Lachnospiraceae bacterium | reverse complement strand
AACCGTTATCTCCGTATCAAAAAGCGTCGCGGTCACAAGAAAGCAATCATTGCCATAGCAAGAATGCTTCTGACTGCATTATACCACATGCTTAAGAACGGTGAAAACTATAATGCGGAACTTTACCGAAAATCAGAGCAGCCTCCTGTTGACCGGGAAATCACGGTAGAACAGGCAATCATCATCGCAAGAAATCAAGGTTATAAGATCAAGTCAGCAACTGCATAACC
The DNA here is from genome assembly GCA_944377325.1 of uncultured Lachnospiraceae bacterium. GTDB lineage: Bacteria > Bacillota > Clostridia > Lachnospirales > Lachnospiraceae > Lachnoclostridium_A. The sequence goes on along the minus strand of CALWEP010000069.1, from coordinate 14,449 downwards.
TTAACTTTTCAATATTCAATTTTTAAAGCGGCCATCGAAAGATGGCTTGTTTGTCATGCGATTAAGGGAATGGATACCCTCTACTATTCATTTTCAATCTTCCGCACCTCCTATTTCGTCTGTTCTCTCTGAATGAATACGGCAGCCACAATGATGGCGGCCTTAAACACCTGTGCATACTGGTCGGGGATATTATTCATAACGCAAGTCAGCGTGATTACCTGCATGATCAGCGCTCCCACAATTGTTCCTACCACATGTGCTTTTCCTCCTATCATCGGAGTACCTCCGATCACAACTGCCGCAATTGCATCCAGCTCAGCCAGCTGTCCCAGAGAGCTTCCTGCTGCTACGGAAACCTTAGCCGCCTGAAATACTCCGGCAAAAGCAGCAAAAAATGCGCTGAGTCCATAGACGATCATCAGAATCCTCACAGAATGTATGCCGGCAAGAGTACTGGATTTCAGGCTGTCTCCTACAGCCTGGATCTGCCGCCCCAGAACGGTTTTTTCAATCATAATCCAAACAAAAAAGACGGCTAAGGCAATCGGGACAATCTGTACGGGAATAAAGCCGGCTATTTTATAAGAACCCCACTGTGAAAGCTGAACTCCCACATTTCCCAGTTTGTTAAAGTAAATGTCACGTCCGCCGCAGACAACCTGAGCCACTCCTCTGACACCCAGCATCAATCCCAATGTAACAACCATAGCCTGAAGGCGGAGCTTTCCTACCATAAAGCCCGTAAAGCATCCTATAAGAATTGAAACTGTCACGGCGACGGCTAAAGCCGGTATCAATCCGATTCCCGTCATCAGCCTGGCCGTAATGACACCTGACATTGCCATAACTGATCCGACGGATATGTCAATTCCGCCGGTAGAAATAACAAGCGTCATTCCCATGCTGCACAGAATAGTAGGGCAAATTTGGGTAATTACGTTGTTCAGTGTCCCTGCTTTGAAGAAATTTGGCGTAAGGAGGGCATTCACCAAAATAAAAAACAGCAGCATGACAGCTGCGCTGTATTTCTGCAGATACAACAGAGGCCTGCCCTTTGCTTCAGTCATGTTTTTTTACCTCCTCAAGTCCGTTTTTCGCAATCATTTCCATAATGGAATTCTGGCTGATTTCCTCCCCGGTCAATTCTCCTGTCACTTTTCCATCCCGAATAACAATGATTCTGTCGCAATTTCGCTCCAGTTCAGCAATTTCAGATGAAATCATGAGAACCGATATGCCTCCGGAGGACAGTTCACGGATCAGGTCTTCAATTTCTGCTTTTGCTCCCACATCAATACCGCGGGTAGGCTCATCCAGAATCATCAGTTTAGGGTTCATGCACATCCAGCGTGCGAGAAGCACCTTCTGCTGATTTCCTCCGCTCAGATTACAAATAGCCTGATCGGGCGAAGGCGTTTTGATTTTCAGTCGGTCAATATAGTTTTTTACAATCGCATTCTGTTTTTTTGTCTTTACAAATCCGAAAGTCTGAAGTCTAGGCAGCAATGCAATGGTCATATTTTCCCGAACCGAAAGATGTGGAATAATGCCCTCTGTCTTTCTGTCCTCCGTGCAAAATCCCATTCCCCTGCGAATCGCATCAGCCGGACTGTGAATAGGTGCCTTTTCTCCCAACCAGAAAATTTCTCCCTCATCCGGCATGACGCTTCCGAAAAGTATCTGAGCGATTTCTGTCCGTCCTGACCCGAGCAGTCCTGCTAATCCCACAACCTCTCCCTGACGAATATCCAGGTTAATGCCATTGAGCCGCATTCCCTGCCGTATATTTTTCAGCTCAGCAATAGGTTTCATATCAGAAAATCCGTATTCTCTCTTGGTTCGCTCCAGCTTTGCCATATCTCTGCCAACCATAAGAGATACGAGACGAAGCTGGTCTATCTCCTGAATATCATAATCGCCCACATATTCTCCATCCTTAAAAATAGTCATCCGATCACAGATTTCAAATATTTCATCCAGCTTGTGACTGATAAATATCACGCTGATTCCTGCAGACTTGAGTTGTCGGATAATGCGGTACAAAACCTGTACTTCTTTGGAATCAAGCGAAGACGTAGGTTCATCCATAATTACAAGTTTTGCATTGATGCTGACAGCCCGAGCAATAGCAACCATCTGCTGCACGGCAGTGGAATACTTTCCAAGCGGACGGGTAACATCTATGGATACCCCCAGTTCATTCAGGATTTTCCTAGCTTCGGCTATCATCTTTTTTCGATCAATCTGTCCGTACCGAGAAAGAGGTTCTCTTCCCAAAAACAAATTTTCATAAACCGTTTGAAACGGTACCAGATTTAATTCCTGATAGATAGTTGAAATGCCTTTTTCATTGGCTTCCATTGGAGTTCTTACGTTAATTTCCTCTCCGTCAAAGCGGATTGTGCCTCCATTCTTCTGGTAAATTCCTGTCAGCACCTTGATAAGAGTTGATTTTCCGGCACCATTTTCTCCCATCAGCGCATGGACTTCGCCTTTTTGAACCCTTAGGCGAACTCCCTTTAACGCATGGACACCAGGGAAGCTTTTTTCCAGTCCTTCTATTTCCAGCAATGTTTCTGCCATAAGTCTTCTCCTCTCAAAAAAAGAACTGCCGCCCCTGTTGTCTGCGGCAGTCCCAGTGTTTCAATTATGGGATTAGAATCCAAGATCAACGTTCACATTATCGATTGTGTAAAGAGTATCCGAATTTGTAATGGCGGAAGGAATTTCCTCTCCGTTTTTAATCTGCACAATTGTTTCCACAACAATTTTCCCAAAATAGGGTGAACAGGTGCAGGAAGCGAGCTGTTTTCCTGCTTCGATCGCCTCAAAAGCGGCTCTGGAGCCGTCGATTCCGAGAATAAGAATATCTTCTCCCGGAGTAAGACCAGCCGCTTCGATTGCGCTTATGGCACCCTGAGCCATATCGTCAGTTACACAGAATACCGCATCAATATTCTCTCCTCCCTGTGCCTGAAGAATGTTTTCCATAACAGCCTGAGCTTTATCCATAAGCCATTCGCCGTCCTGCTCCGCAACAATCTCAAATTTAGAAGAATCAAGAGCATTTACAAACCCATCCTGACGATCCGTGGAAGTAGAAGAATCATATCCGCCATTGATTATGACAACCTTTCCTCCATCCGGAAGGGCCTCTGCCAGTGCATCAGCGCACTGTTCTCCCTCCCACACAAAATCAGACATAATTCCTGTGGTATAATGAGTGCCTGCCTCACCGGCAATGGCTCTGTCAACAAGAATTACGGGAATATTGTTTTCCATTGCCTCTTCCAACGCCCCTTGAAGACCATTATCCTCCAGAGGAGCCACAACCAGATAGTCAACTCCGGCTGCAACCAGATCGCGGATATCAGATTCCTGTGTTGCAATGTCGCCTCCCGCATCTTTTACAATAAACTTTCCACCTGCATCCTCAACAAATTTCTTTATATCATCCGTTTCCGTTGTTCTCCATGCTGACATACTATCAGTCTGAGAGAACCCTACCGTTAAACCATCCAGAACTTTTTCCGTACCTTCTTCTGCTGTTTCCGCAATATTTTCTGCATCTGCCGCCCCGGTCGCAGTTTCCGAGGTTGACTGGCCGCCGCATGCGGTCAGTGATAATACCATTGCTGCTGTCATAAGAATCGTAAGCGTTTTTTTCATTTTTTCCTCCTGTGTGTTAATTTGATTTGTTTTTGTTACATGATTTATCTTAATATATTTTATACAAAAATACAATATATTAAGATGTATGACGGATATTTTTATGTTATATATACAAAAAATCAAGAAATATATTGGTACAAACGTCTTTTTAGTTTGATTTTTATGTAATAAAGGTGTATACTAAAAACAGGATAAAATAAAAAAGATGTAAGAAACAGGGGGATTTTTATGGGTGGACGTGAAAAAAGAATGGTAAGAATTACCGGAGAAAGAGATATTTATCTTCATTTAGGCAATCCGGAGCATCACGAAAGAATTGCCACAATAGGCAGAGCGCTGTCTTCGCCCGTTCGGCTGAAAATACTTGAGATTTTAAGAAATACGGTAAGGTCTCTGAAGGAAATCTCCGAGCTGCTGGACATTCCGCTGTCTTCTGCGGCACTGCATATAAAAGTTCTGGAGGAAGCCCGCCTTGTGGTAACGGAAAGTCAGCCAGGTGCTCACGGCTCCATGCGTGTCTGCACCTGCAGTTTGAATTCCTTTCATCTGGAAACCTTTAACGCAGATACGGATTCCGTGAATAAAATGGTCTCTATTGAAATGCCCGTAGGAAATTATTATTCCTGCGATGTGCTGCCTACCTGCGGTCTTGCTGACGAAAACGGTATCATTGACGCGTATGATACTGTAAGCTCTTTCTACTCCCCGTCCAGAACTCGAGCACAAATTTTATGGTTCAGCAAAGGTTTTGTAGAATACCGGTTTCCTAATATCTGCAATCCGCTGCTGCCTCTGTCCGAGATTTCTTTTCGTCTGGAGCTGTGTTCAGAGGCTCCCGGCTATATGGAGAACTGGCCATCCGACATTACAGTGGAAATAAACGGAGTGGAGGTAGGAATCTATCATTCACCGGGAGAATACGGAGCCCGAAGAGGAAAGCTCACTCCTCCCTGCTGGCCCAACGGAAGCGCTCAGTACGGAATGCTGAAAACATTCTCCGTTCGGGAAAAAGGCGGTTACCTGGATGGAGTAATGATTAACCCGGACATCAGCTTGGACTCACTTGATATTGGAAGCCGCCATTACATTTCGCTGAAAATTCTGGTCAAGGAAACAGCCAAACATGCCGGAGGCGTGAATATTTTCGGAGAAAAATACGGAGACTACCCTCAAGGGATTATCATGAACCTCACATACTTGTAATATAAACGAAAAGCGAAAGTGCCGCAAAATCATCACAGATGACGATCAGCCGTACTTTCGCTTTTTTCTTCATTGTTTATGGAGCCGCGAGCAAAAAGCTCCCAAAATTCATTTTGTCAGTTCCAGCTCAGAAAGCCTTTTCCTATGATCTCGCTGGAGTTCGTAATCTGAATAAATGCGCCCGGCTCCACTTTTTTGATATAATTCCTCAGTTTTACTGCCTGAGCGGATTTCATGGTGGTCATAACCACCTTTTTCTCATGGTGGGTGAACGCGCCCTGGGCTTCGTAAACCGTAGCGCTGCGGTTCAGCTCATTGATGATGAAATCGCAGATTAGGTCCGCATTGTCGCAGACAATGGTGAAGCATTTGCACCGGTTCATATTCTCGATCACCTGGTCGATCATCAGAGATTTGGCCAGCAGACCCAAACTGGAAAACAATCCCGTAGCCGGCCCGAAAATAAAGAAGGACAGCACCACTGCCGCCAGATCCACCAGAAGAAGCATGGTGCCGATGTGAAGACTGGTATGCTTCTTAAAGATCATGGCAATGATATCCGTACCGCCGCTGGAGGCGCCGATGTTGAACAGAACCGCCGATCCCATGGCCGGCAGAAAAATAGCAAACACCAGCTCCAGAAGCGGCTCCGTGGTCAGCGGTCCGGAAATGGGGAACAGCTGCTCCATCGCCTCCAGACCTGCGCTCATTACCAGCGTGGCGTAAACAGTCTTAAATCCGAAATCCTTTCCCAGAAAAATGAAACCCAGGATCAGCAGGCCGATATTCACTATATTGGTAAACTGAGTTGCCGACCAATGGGTCATGGCGCTTACCACGGATGCAAAGCCCGTGACGCCGCCGAAAGAAAAGTTGTTGGGAAATTTGAAAAAATAAATTCCCACTACCATAAACAGGATGCTGACCGTGATCACCGCATACTCCCGGATCGTTTTTTTCCAGCATCCGTTTCCTGTCTGTTGTTCCATAATACCCTATCCCTCGTATTGTTTTCATATTTGTCGGTCCGTCATGCAGAGGACCGCAACCATCAATATACCGTTCCCCTGCAACAATTTCAATCACTTATATTATTGAAACTCCCACAGCATTTTTATTGTACCCGGCTTTCCGATGACGGAAACTGAAAAAGGAGACCCTTTTTCCGGGTCTCCCACACATTTTGCATATCACTCTTGTTATGAAACACTGCTGATAAATTTCAAAAATGCCATTCTTCCTTCTTCCGTGCACTTATACACACCTGCATCCTCCAGAACTCTTTCAAATACCAGGCCGACCTCATACTTTAAGATATCAGAAACATTATCTTTGGTAAAGGAATCATATTTATTTTTTAATTCATCCACCCAATCACCGTGCTTTTCCAGAATCTCATTGGCACGAACATCCCTGCCTTCCACCAGGTACTCGCCCAGCAGGTTCAGCTCCTCCTTCAGGCGGGAGGGAAGAACGGCCAGTCCCATCACCTCAATCAGACCGATGTTCTCCTTCTTGATATGGTGCAGCTCCTGGTGAGGATGATACACGCCCAGAGGAAATTCCTCCGTGGTAATATTGTTTCTCAGCACCAGATCAAGCTCGTACATCTCTCCGTTCTTTCTGGCAATGGGAGTGATGGTATTATGAGGCTCTCCGTCCGTCTCCGCAAAGATAAACGCCTCTTCATCCGTATAGCCCCTCCAGGCTGCCAGAATCCGGTCTGCCAGCTCGATCAGCGGCTCTGTTTCACGGCAGCGGGTACGGATCACGGACATGGGCCATTTCACGATCCCGGCCTCCACCTGGGGGAATCCGGGAAATTCCACCGTTTTCTCAATGGGAGCTTTTGCCATGGCAAAGGTATAGTTTCCGCCCTGGAAATGATCGTGGGTCAGAATGGAGCCTCCTACAATGGGCAGGTCCGCATTAGAGCCCAGGAAATAGTGGGGGAACTGTTTTACAAAATCGAACAGCTTCACAAACGTAGCTCTTTCGATTTTCATGGGAACGTGCTCCCCGTTGAATACGATGCAGTGTTCATTGTAATATACATAGGGAGAATACTGGAAGCCCCAGTTTTTCTCTCCCACCGTAATGGGAATAATCCTGTGGTTATTTCTGGCCGGATGGTTGGCTCTTCCCGCATAGCCCTCGTTTTCCATACAGAGAAGGCATTTGGGATAACCGCTCTGCTTCATCTTTTTCGCCGCCGCAATGGCTTTCGGATCCTTTTCCGGCTTGGACAGATTAATGGTAATATCCAGCTCTCCGTATTTTGTCTCCGCAGTCCACTTCATATCCTTTTTTATGCGGTATCTCCGGATATAGTCGGAATCCTGGCTGAGCTTGTAATAATAATCCGTAGCTGCCTCCGGGGACTCCTCCCTGTAAATCTTCCAAAAGCGGTCCGCCACCTCGCTGGGTCTGGGCATCAGACAGTTCATGAGGCGGGTATCGAACAGATCGCGGTATACGATGCTGTTTTCCTTGAGAACGCCTGTTTCGCAGGCATAATCCAGCAGCTCCTTCAGGACCTCCTCCAGGCAGATCTCTCCGCCCGGCTCTCCCGTCTCCTCATATTCATCCATTCCCAATACATCCAGAATCTGATTTGTGGCATAAATCCGGTCCCTCTCTTCTATCAGACCCGTATTCAAGCCGTACTGCACTAACTTTTTTACTGCTTCATAGATCATACTCTACCTCCTGCACCCCTGTATTCAGATTTCTGCGGTTTTTTCTATTATAGCAATTTTACACAACGGAAAGCAATACAATATCCTTTTATTTGGTGCAGAATTCCTTTACAGACGGATTCCGGACGGCCGCCGGAAACCGCTGTTCTTCCACGTTCCCGGAGCCAGCAGCACGATCACCGGAAACAGCTCCAGCCTCCCTGCAAGCATATCAAAAATCAGCACCGTCTTGGACAGGTAGGAAAGCATGGAGTAATTGGACATAGGTCCCACCACGGACATTCCCGGCCCGATGTTGTTCAGGTTGGCTGCCACTGCCGAAAAGGAAGTCATGAAATCGTAGTTGTCCAGGCTCAGCAGGAGCACCGAAATAAAGAAAATGATGAAATACATAATGATAAATGCGTTCAGGGAGCGAAGCATATCATGACCCAGAGGCTTCTGCTCAAATTTGATTACCTTCACGCTTCTGGGGTGTATCACGGCAGAAAGTTCCTTTTTCATCTCCTTGAAAGCGATCATAATACGGGATACCTTCATTCCGCCTCCCGTACTTCCCGCACAGGCTCCGATGAACATCAGCAGCAGCAGAATGCTTTTGGAAAACTCCGGCCACTGGTCAAAATCAGCCGTAGCATAACCGGTGGTGGTGATCACCGAGGCCACCTGGAAAAGAACCTGGTGGACCGCAGTTCCCAGGGACGGAAACAGCCCCCGTACATTCCATATGATCAGCACCGCAGCCACTGCCACAATCGTCAGATACCCCCGAAGCTCTTCACACCGGAAAGCCTCTTTGAACCTGCCTCCGAGAATAAGGTAATAAACATTGAAATTCACACCGAACATCAGCATGAATATGGTGATGACCATCTGCTGATAGGCCGTGTAGCCCACCTGTCCCGTATTGCGGCAGGAGAAGCCTCCCGTACCGGCAGCTCCGAAGCTCATGCAGATGCTGTCAAACAGGGGCATCTTTCCAGCCAGGAGAAGGATGACCATAACCACCGTCATAACAAAATAAATAATATACAGCAGCTTAGCCGTGGATCTGATCTTAGGCACCAGCTTTCCCACCGACGGTCCCGGGCTCTCCGCCTTCATGATGTGCATATTGCAGTCGCCGGCCAGCGGCAGTACCGCCAAAATAAATACCAGCACTCCCATTCCTCCGATCCAATGGGAAAAGCTTCTCCACATCAGAGTTGCCTTTGACAGCTCTTCCACCTGGGGAATCACGCTGGCACCGGTGGTGGTAAAGCCCGATACGATCTCAAACAGAGCGTCTATAAAATGGGGGATCTCCCCGCTGAGCATAAACGGAAGGCAGCCAAATACGCTGAGCACAATCCAGCCCAGGGAAACCGTCACAAAGCCTTCCTTCGCAAAAAATTCCTTTCTTTCCGGTTTTTTCCTGGAGCAGATAACGCCCAGAAGTCCGCACAGCGCTGCCACCCCAAGATACCAGACTACGATCGACTCTCCGTAGATCACCGCCGTAGCCGCCGGAAGCAGCATGAACAAGGCTTCCACCTTCATGATCCACCCCAGCATATATACAATAATACCAAGATTCATAGTCTCATCCGCCTATCGCAAAATATCCTTCAGGTCATTCAGGCCCGTATGAGTGGTTACCACAATTACCCGATCTCCGCCCTGGAGCATATCCTGGCCCCTGGGGGTGATAATCGTGCCGTTTCGGTTAATGCAGGCCACCAGAAGATTCTCCTTCAGATTCAGCCTCTCCAGAGGAATTTCCGTAAGCGGTTCATCTGCGCTCACCCGAAACTCCAAAGCCTCCACCCGGTCCGCCACAATCCTGTACAGTGTTTCCACATTGCTGCCCATGGAATTTTCCATGGCCCTCACATGCTGAAGGATGATTTCTGCCGTCAGCAGCTTGGGATAGATCACACTGCCAAGATTCAAGGAGTCGATCACGTTCTCAAAAGCGATCCTTCCCACCTTGGTAATCAGCTTTGCCTTCGACTGACTGGCAGCGTACAGAGACAGGATAATATTCTCCTCATCCAGGCCCGTAAGCGATGCAAAGGCCTCCGTATACTGGATTCCTTCCTCCTGGAGCAGGCGCCTGTCCGATCCGTCCCCGTGGATGATCATGGCATGAGGCAGCAGCTCACTGAGCTGGCGGCATCTTTCCTCATCCCTTTCAATGATCTTGATTTTGATCTTCGTATCGGCAAGGGCCTTGGTCAGATAATAGGTCAGTCGTCCTCCTCCCACAAACATGGCGGTTTTTACCGTATTATTTTCAATCCCCGCCTTTTTCAGAAACGCCGCGGAATCCTCATGGGAGGCAATAAAGGAGATCTTGTCCCCGGAGCGCATCACAAAGCTGCCGTCAGGAATGACCACTTCCTTCTCCCTCTCCACTACGCAGATCAGCACGTTGCTCTTCAGCTTTCCCACCACATCGCACACTCTCATCTGGTGGAGGGCGGAATTTTCCGGAATCACAAACTTCAGCAGTTCAATTCTTCCCTTGGCAAAATGCTCGATTTTGATGGCTGACGGAAATCTCAGCAGTCTGGCGATTTCCTCACCGGCCGCCAGCTCCGGATTAATGGCGAGGGACAGATTGAGTTCCTCTCTGATATATTTAATCTCAGAGGAATACTCCGGATTTCTGATCCTGGCTACCGTATGGCAGTTGCCTGCCTTTTTGGCAATCAGACAGCACAGCATATTCAGCTCGTCAGAACCGGTGGTGGCGATCAGCACGTCCGCCTCCTGAACGCCCGCTTCAATCTGAGTCTGGTAGACTGCTCCGTTTCCCACCACATACATGGCGTCCAGATTGTCGGAAACATACTGAAGAGCCGCCATGCTCTGATCGATCACAACCACATCATGCTTCTCCCTGCACAGCTGCTCCGCCAGAGTGCGTCCTACTTTTCCACATCCCACTATAATGATTCTCATATCATTTTCCCTTCTGTTGCTTGTTCCTTTCTTCTTCACGGAAAAAGAGCCGTCCGAAGAGGCGGCTCCCTGCAGCTGCTTAAACAGCTTCTAATTTCATTATACAGACACTCCCGCAAAAAGCAAGGGAAAGTTTGGAATTCATCGCGGCAGATGCTTTTCTACCCGCTCCACCACCAGGCCGCCCAGAAGACCGATCAGACTTCCTGCCGCCACTCCTGCGGCCAGCAGAACGGGAAGGTATACAAATACTCCGCTGTTTTCCACCAGAAATGCGGCCATGAGAAGCTGTCCCACATTGTGAGCCGCTCCCCCGGCCGCGCTGATTCCCAAAATGGAAAAGCGGGCAGTCCGTTTCAGGAGAATCATGCATATCAAGCTGATTATGCATCCGGATAATCCATACCACATACTGAATAGATTGCCAAAAGTAAAGCCTACCAGCACCACTCGCACCGCCGATACTGCCGCAGCTCCCGCCGGGCCTACGGTATAAAGCCCCACAATCGTCACCAAATTAGCCAATCCCAGCTTGATCCCGGGAACGGGAAAGGGAATGGGGATCATTGCCTCAATATAGCTGAAAATAAACGCCAGCGCAATGAGCATGCCGTACCGGGCAGTCCGCGCCGCCCGGTCCGTTTTTCTGTTCTTCATAAAAGTTTTGTTCCTTTCCTTTCATCTTGTACTCTTTCTCCGGCTGTGCTATACTTACTTATCTAAATCGCAGCGGTCCCCCGTTATTTTGGGCAGACCGGCAGCAGAAGGAGCTTTTATGAGTAAGAACCAAACCGGCAGTTCCTCTTCAAAAGAGAAAGCAGGGAAAAAACAGGATCTCCTGCTGATCACCGTCATTTTGGGAGCCGCCTGCCTGATCCATTTTGCCTATTTATTTTTCTATTCCGCTCCCGCCGCCTATGCGGAGCTGTCCGTGGACGGTCAGGTCCAGGAGCGGCTGGATCTTTCAAAAGACGTTTCCTTTTCCGTCACAGGAAAAAACGGAGGCGTCAACCACATTGAAATAAAAGACGGAGGCATCACCGTAACAGACGCCTCCTGTCCGGACAAAATCTGTGTTCATACGGGGACGATCCGCCGGGCGGGAGAGACCATCGTCTGCCTCCCCAACCGGCTGATCATCACCATTATCAAGGACGGCGGCTGAAGCTTTGCCGTTCTTCTCACTCCTTTTCCCAGAACGCATATCCGCCCTTTCTGTCATTCTTCACCTTGTAGAGAGCGTGATCCGCCCTGCGGTAAAGCTCCTCGAAGGATTCTCCCTTCTCCCGGAAGGCGATTCCCGTGCTTACGGAAAGCCGGACCTTTTTATACTTTTCTCCGGCCTCCAGGAAAAGCCGGGCGATGGTCCGGACCCTTTCCTCCACAATATCCCGCCTGGTCGAACCGCAGAGATAAACCATGAACTCGTCTCCGCCCATTCTGGATACCACATCTCCCTGGCGCATGCTGTGCGTCAGAATATTTCCCAAGGTCACCAGCACCTCATCTCCGGCCAGGTGGCCGAAAGTATCGTTCATATTCTTAAAATTGTCAATATCCATCAGGAACATGGTTCCCGTATCTCTCTCCTCAAAGCACCTCTCAATAAAATGGATGGCTCCTTTCCGGTTCAGAATTCCGGTCAGACCATCCTCCATGGCTTCCCGTCTCAGTCTCTCCTGGATGCCCATACTTTTAGATATGTCCAGCACCACGCTGATGACCGCCCTCTGGCCGTCCTCCGTGATCATCTCATTTCCTTTTCCCAGCACCCAGAAGTAGCTGCCGTCTCTGCGCACCATGCGGTACTGAATCTCGTACTCTCCCCGTTCATCCAGGCTGTCCAGGATCATCCGTCTCACCCGTTCCCTGTCTTCCGGAGCAATCAGGCAAATCCCCCTCTCATCCGTCTCCTCTTCCAGCTGCCTGTAGGTATACCCCAGATGGCGCAGAAGCGCATCGTTGATCACATAGAGGGGAAAATCCTCTTCCAGGTACACCCCCAAAACTCCTCCCGGCAAAAGAGAGGACATCATCTTCACCAGCCGCTTTCCGGCCAGTTCTCCGATGGTTCCCACAGACCGCCTGCTGTACTTCAGCGGAAACAGCCACTCCTCCTCCTGGCTTTTCTCCGGTGTGGACATATGAACGCTGATAAACCGCCACTGTCCTTCCTCCCTGGCTGCCACAGCGGTAAACCTGGTCTCCAGGGATGTAAATCCCCTCTCCTTCACATTCGCCACCAGCAGGAGACGGCAGAATATCCCTCTCAGATCCTCATCGTATTCTGTCTCCCGGTATTCCCGGATTTCATATCGGATCTCTCCCTCAATATCCCGAACCTCCTGCTCCATCAGGATTCTCATTTCTTCTTTATTTATCGCTACCTCGTTGTCTCCTGTGCCAACACTGGTTACTTTCTCTGACAGAAAGGTCAAGCCGGCTTCCAGATCTCTTTTATTCAGATAAGCGTCGAAAAACTGTTCCAACAGGTCTCTTGTCCTCATATCGATCCCTCCCGCAGCACCATATTTCCATCCTATTTATTATACCACGAATTCCTGCGGTTGAAAAAGGGTTTTCAATAAATGTTCCGTTCTGCAATCCTTTGAAAAGCTTATTTCCTCAAAAAAAAGACACCTCGGACCAACTCCGTCCGAGGTGCCGTTTTCTCCGTATTTATTTGTTGAAAAAGCCTTTTTTCCGATGCCTCTCGCTGTCGGAGGAATTTCCGGTCATGGCCTCGTCGAACCGGCGGAGAGCCTCTCTCTGCTCCTCGTTCAGCCGCTCCGGTACCTGCACCACAAGCGTCACATAGTGATCTCCGCGCACTGCCCGGTTGCGGAGGGAGGGAACGCCCTTTCCCTTTAACCGCACCTTGGTATCGGTCTGAGTTCCGGCCTTCACATCATACTCCACTTCTCCGTCCACAGTCTTTATGCGGATGGGGCCGCCCAGGGCCGCCTTGGCAAAGGAAATGGGTACGGTGGAGAAGATATTCATGTTCTGGCGCTTGAAGATCGGATGGGCGGATACTACCACCTCCACCAGCAGATCTCCCCGCTCTCCGCCTCCCGTGCCGGGTTCTCCCTTGCCTGCCAGGCGGATGCTCTGACCGTTGTCAATGCCGGCCGGCACCGTAACCTTAAATTTCTTTCTCGTGGAAATGTATCCGCTGCCGTAGCATTTGGGACACTTCTCCTTGATTACCTTTCCCGTGCCTCCGCAGTCGGGACAGGTCTGCACATTCTGCATGGAGCCCAGGAACCAGTCCTGTGTATATACGATCTTTCCCTTTCCGTTGCACTTGGGACAGGTCTGGGGAGAGGTGCCCGGCTTGGCTCCCGTTCCGTGACAGTCAGAGCACTCCTCCTTATAGTTGATCTCTATTTCCTTCTCACAGCCAAAAACGGCCTCCTCAAAGGTTATCCTCACAGAAGTCCTGACGCTGGCTCCCCGCATGGGGCCGCTGCTTCTGCCGCCGCTGCGGTAGCTTCTGCCGCCGCCGAAGAAATCTCCGAAAATATCTCCGAAAATATCTCCCATGTCGGTGAAGTTTCCATAGCCGCTAAAGCCGCCCGCTCCGCCTGCGCCGCCGTCAAAAGCCGCATGGCCGAACTGATCATACTGCTTGCGCTTTTCCGGATCGCTCAGCACGGAGTATGCCTCGGAGGCTTCCTTAAACTTGATTTCCGCCTCCTTGTCGCCGGGATTCGCATCGGGATGATACTTCTTGGCCAGGGCGCGGTATGCCTTCTTCAGCGCCGCATCATCCGCATCCTTCGGTACGCCAAGGACTTCATAATAATCTCTCTTGCTTTCTGCCATATCAGTTTCCCTCTCGCTTTTCCTTTTATACGCAGGAAAACCACTCTGCCGGCAGCGTGACCGCTGCCGACAGGATGGTCCCGGTTGTCAGTACTTCT
>CALWEP010000068.1 GCA_944377325.1 uncultured Lachnospiraceae bacterium | reverse complement strand
CCTGGTTCCCGATTTTAAAATATCCACTGCCGGGAAAATTCTCTTTTCCGACAGCTTCCGGTCAAGCACCAGCTCCATATTGCCCGTGCCCTTAAATTCCTCGTAAATCACATCGTCCATGCGGCTTCCCGTGTCGATCAGGGCTGTGGCCAGGATGGTCAGGCTGCCTCCCTCTCTCATGTTTCTCGCCGCTCCGAAAAACCGCTTGGGCATATGGAGGGCTGCCGGATCCAGTCCGCCGGATAAGGTACGGCCGCTGGGAGGAACCACCAGGTTGTAGGCTCTGGCCAGTCTGGTAATGCTGTCCAGCAGGATAATCACATCCCTGCCGTGCTCCACCAGGCGCTTGGCGCTCTCGATCACCATTTCAGAAACTCTTTTATGGCGCTCCGGAAGCTCGTCGAAAGTGGAATAAATCACCTCCACATTCGGCCCCGTGATCGCCTCCTTGATATCCGTAACCTCCTCCGGCCGCTCATCGATCAGCAGAATCATCAGATGCATGTCCGGGTGATTGGTGGTAACCGCCTTAGCCACCTGCTTCAGCAGGGTGGTTTTTCCTGCCTTCGGCGGAGAAACGATCATACCTCTCTGTCCCTTTCCGATGGGAGAGAGAAGATCTACCACCCGCATGGCCGTAGTCATTTTCCCGCCGGGCATTTCCAGGTGAATCCTCTCGTCCGGAAAAACAGGGGTCAGATCTTCAAAGTTCGGCCTGCGCTCCGCCACATGGGCCGGATATCCGTTGATGGTCTTTACATACAGCAGGGCGGCAAATTTTTCCGCCGGGCTCTTCACCCGCTTGCTTCCCTGTACAATATCTCCTGTTTTCATATTGAAACGGCGGATCTGAGACGGCGCCACATACACGTCATTCTCTCCCGGCAGGAAATTTTCACACCGGATAAAGCCGAAGCCGTCACTCATTACCTCCAGAATTCCTCTGGCATCCTCACCGCTGTCCAGCTCCTGCAGGTCCGGGCTGAGGTTGGGGGCATCACTTCGCTCCTGGTCTCGCCCTCTCTCCTGCTGTCGGTTATCCTGCTGCCGGCTGTCTCGATTTCTGCTGTAAAATACGGTCCGACCGCCGCTATTGTCGCTCTGCTCCGATGACGTCCTGTCCTGTCCTGCTGCCGAAGCTGTGCTCCGCAGGCCTCCGTTCTGGCCGCTTAAGGCTCCTTCCTGAGAATCTGTCCCGCTCTGTGCAGCCTTTTCATGCTCCTGCTTCTCGGCCTCCCGGCAGAGTATATCGATCAGTTCTGATTTTCTATAGCTGCTTACGCCTTTTAAACCCTGCGCCTTCGCCATATCACGCAGCGTGGCCAAAGGTAATGTCTCCAACTTCTCGCGCATGTTCTGTCTCCTTTTTCAATTTCTTCAAGTGGGGGATTTTTATCAGATACGTTGTATAGAGAATGTTATACATTTGAACCTATTTTTTTATTATATACTCTATTTTCAGAAATGAAAAGCAGATTTTTCCTGACCTTTCCGTCTGTTTTTCCCAGGCTCACTCCCAGAGCCGCCGCCAGAGTAGGGCCCTCGTCCGTCAGACACATGGTCTCTTCCCGCATTCCTGCCGCAAAAGCCGGTCCTCGTCCTCCGAAAATGGTGGTATAGCCTTCCCGGTCGGGATGGTAACCGTGAGTGGCTCTCTGAGCGCTTCTCCTGATCCCCGGCCCCTTCCAGTCATCCCGGAAGCACACGCCGGCTTCCCCCTCTGCCATAAAGGCGCAGGTCCGGTCCGCCCCCATGGACGCAGCCTCCCTGCCTGTATAGACCCGGCGAATCAGCCCCTGTTTTCTAAAACCTTCCAGGAGCTCCCGAACCGGTTTCTTCAGGCTCTGATCTTTTATATAAATGTAGCAGGAGCCGTCGCATTCCCTGGCAAGGACCTGCCAGCTGCCGATCCGTCCGTTTTTTATCTTGATCCACCGGCGGCGTAAAAAATAGCAGTTCAGTCCCAGGGAACGGTCCACATCCATCTGATAATGGTCTCCCAGAAGGACCACGTTGGCCTTTTCGCTCCAGCCCATCCGCTCCAGGCAGGAAAACAGCTCTCCCAGTCTCCGATCGTGACGCCGCAGAGCCTCTTCCGCCTCCCGGCTGTTTACGCCGTAAAGATGACGGTTGGTATCCACATCCGTGAAATGCGCCAGAGTCAGATCCGGGCGATGCCGCTCCAGGGTATGCAGCAGAGAGGCCTGCACAAAATCGTCCAGCGCCGGCTGCTTCACCCCGTCCCTCAGCCGGCCGAACCGCCGCTCCAGATCCAGCCCATAAAGAGGGCTGCCGTTCAGAAAGGAAACCAGGATCTGATTCTGCCAGAACCGGTTGGGCAGCACCTCCGGCAGGTTCCACCGGATCCCGGACCGGCCGGTTACCGGCCACAGCAGGGCCGCCGTCTTTCCGCCCTGCTTTTTCACCTGATCATAAATGGTCTCCGCCTTTACAAACCGTCTCTGCCAGAACCAGTCCGGCTTTTCCCGTTCCGGCTGGATTCTCAAGTTGTTGACGATTCCGTGGCCGGAGGGAAGCTGTCCCGTCACAATGGATGTGTGGGCCGGATAGGTCAGGCTGGGATACACGCTCTTCACCTTTTCGCACACCGCCGCCTCCCGCCAGAACCGGCCGAAATTAGGCAGGCTTTTCAGGAGCGGGAGATCCTCCGTCCCCACCGCGTCCAGGGAAATCACAATCATGGGATTCATTCCTTTTCCTCCTTTTTCAGGAATTCCATCCAGTCCGCCGCCTTCTTCTCATACCCGTTCTCCCCCGGTTCGTAGAATACCGTTCCCTCCATTCCGTCGGGAAGATACTGCTGTTTTACATAGTGATGGGGATAATCATGGGCATACCGGTAGTCCAGTCCCCGCCCCAGCTTAGCCGCCCCGGAATAATGGCGGTCCTGGAGATGGGCCGGAACGGGAAAGGCCGGGTGATCCTTCACATAAGCCATGGCCCTGTCCACTGCCAGATAAGAGGCATTGCTCTTCGGCGCCGTAGCCACATAGATCACCGCTTCCGCCAGAATGATCCGGGCCTCCGGCATTCCCACCCGCTCCACAGCCAGGGAAGCGTTCACTGCCACGGAAAGGGCCTGGGGATCGGCCATTCCCACATCCTCCGCCGCGCAGATGATGATCCTTCTGGCAATAAATTTAATGTCTTCCCCTGCATACAGCATCCGGGCCAGATAATAGACCGCCGCATCCGGATCAGATCCTCTCATGCTTTTGATAAACGCGGAAATGGTGTCGTAATGGTTGTCCCCGTTCTTGTCATACCGGACCGCCCGCTTCTGGATACACTCCTGCGCCGTTTCCAGATCAATACGGACCTTTCCGTCCGCTCCCCGGTCCGTGGTCAGAATGCCCAGCTCCACCGCGTTCAGGGCGGACCGGGCGTCCCCGCCCGCCGCTTCCGCCAGAAAGTCAGCAGCTTCCCCGGTGATCTCCGCCCGGTAGCTGCCCATTCCCTTTTCCACGTCATAGACGGCCCGCCGGATCAGCTCTTTGATATCCTCTTTTTCCAGAGGCTTCAGCTCAAAGATTTTCGACCGGGAAAGAAGCGCTCCGTTCACCTCAAAATAGGGATTTTCCGTAGTGGCGCCGATCAGAATCAGGGTTCCGTCCTCCACATAGGGCAGCAGGAAATCCTGCTGTCCTTTATTGAAGCGATGGATCTCGTCCACGAACAGGATGGTTTTCCTGCCGTACATTCCCCGGTTGTCCTTCGCCTCCTTCACCACATCCTCCATGTCCTTCTTCCCCGCGATGGTGGCATTAATCTGACGGAACTGAGCTTTGGTCGTATGGGCGATCACCTTGGCCAAGGTGGTCTTTCCCGTCCCCGGCGGGCCGTAAAAGATCACCGAACCCAGCTGATCTGCCTGAATCGCCCGGTAGAGCAGCTTATCCTTCCCGATAATATGCTTCTGCCCCACCACCTCGTCCAGTGTCTCCGGCCGCATCCGGGAGGCAAGGGGCGACTCCTTTTCCATAGTATTTTCTCTCATATAATCAAACAAATTCATGGATTTCCTCTCTTTCAGTCCACCAGCAGTTCATCTGCCGTAACAAAAGTATAGCCCCGCTGTCCCAGAGTGTCAATGATCTCCAGCGCCGCCCGGACTGTGGTCTCATAGGAATCATGCAGAAGAACGATGCTTCCGTCCCCGCAGTTTTTCACCACATGATTCACAACGGCAGCGCTGTCCAGAACCTTCCAGTCCAGAGGATCCACATCCCAGAACACCGGCTCCATGGAAAGCCGCTCCCCCAATTCCTCTGTCCATTCCCCGTAGGGCGGCCTGACGTATTCCGGCATTTCTCCGACTATGTTCCGAAGCTTTTCATTGGTCTCCTCAATTTCCCGAACCGCCTCTTCCGTGGAGATTTTAGAAATCCTCACATGGCTAAAGGTATGATTCCCGATGAGATGACCTTCCTCCGCCATTCTTTTTACCAGTTCCTCATTGCCGTCAATGCTGTCCCCCAGAAGGAAAAAACTGGCTTTTACTCCCCGTTCCTTCAGTCCGTCCAGCAGCATGGGAGTGTACACCGGATGGGGTCCGTCATCAAAGGTCAGGGCAATGCAGCTCCCCTCCGCCGCCCCTGCCGTCTCCCGGCGGACCGTCATCTCCATTCCCGCAGCTGTCTCCGCTCCTTCCATTTTCCACAGCTGATACCCGAACCAGCTCACCGCTCCGAAAGCAGCAGCCCATAAGATCGCCGCTCCCTTCAAATTTCCACCTCCTGTGACCGCCTGGCTTCCGCCGGAGCGGAAGTGTTCAAATACCATATTATATGCGGGAAGGGAGGAGGAATTGAAAAAGACTGCCGCAAGGGATATTTCATCCCCTGGGCAGTCTCGTCCATCATTAAATTTCCGTTTTTGTTCCGGCCTGATCAATCCTCTTTGGAGGAATCATATTCATGCCATGCGCTGTCATTGTGATTATTGCACTTCTCAGTTCCAAAGTATGTAATCTTACCATTTTTGTTCGTACAGTAGTAGTTGCCGTCCTGATCCTTCGTGTTGTGACGGTTTTTCTGGATCTGACCGGAGGTGTTGATCAGGTAGAAATCCTTCAAGTCATCGCTGCTTGTCGCCTTTACGCCAAACTCAGTCACCGGCTCATAGCGAAGATCCTCATCAGCAGTGATTCTGCGGCCTTCCCGGTAAATATAGCTGCCGTCAATGAAAGAGGCAGTCAGATCGTTCTCATCATCGCTGAAGGTTCCCTCATAATTGTTGGCCAAACCGGTCTGGGAACCAAATGCTACTCCTTTGTACGTACCGCTCTTCAGGAAATAATAATTATACGTATCCCCAGAAAGCTCTAACTTCAGCTTTCCGACTCTCATAGCGCCGTCTTCATCTTCATCATCGCCGAAATAGTACAGCATGGTATCCGTGTAATCGTAGGTTCCTCTATCACCGGAATAAGCCGGATCCTGCTTCAGAAACGCCTCCCAGGAATTTTCATCCTCCACAGGATAGCTTGCAAGAATGTGACTGGAATCGGTGGGATCGATCTTCAGAGCCTGAAGTCCGGTCAGCATCTCTGACTTATCATTAAAGGCATATTTTTTGCCGTTAATGGTCTTGATCTCACTGGTAACCAGGCTTCCGCCGTTCAGTGCATAATACCAGTGCTCCAGTTCATCATCATGATCTTTCTTATTGAGATTTTCAGAGGGGATGGTGTAGAACCAGCCTTTCGCCCGGTTTCCATAGTCCTCCCAGTTAAACCACTGATAATATTCAGAGGGAGACGCCTCTGACAGACTGGCAACAGAGCCGCTGGCAATAGTCCACTCATAGTCCATGGCGCCGTACTCATCGAAGGAATACTTTTCTCCGTTAATAGTCTTGGTATCGCCCTGCACTCTCTTGCCGTTGGCCATAAAATAGAAATAATAGTACATGACGGAATCGTCATCTTTATTCTTTTCCAGGTTCTCACGGTCCTCTTCCACATCAATCAGCTGCCAACCAGTCTTCATAGCGCCGTCATTCTCAGCTCCGCAGTAGTACACTGCGTCATGCCACTCCGTGTCCGCATTGCAGAGCTCTGAGTTGTCATTAACCCAGCCCCAAAGCATCTTGCCGTCTTCGTCAAAAGCATACTTCTGACCGTTGATGGTCTTAAAAGAAGTTCCATTATCACCAGCTACATAAGCCCGGCCATTATTCTGGAAATAATACCACACATCTACCGCCGCATTTTCTGCGTCCGCATCCTCGTTATCTTCATTGGCCATCTGAACCCACTGATTCTTTACCATGGCACCATCTTCATTTACGTAATAGATATAATCCTCATATTCTACCAGCTGCTCATAGACCATGACGCCATCTTCATTCAGATAAAACCAGTTGTCCCCGCTTTTCTTCCACTCATCGGTAACCGGATATCCCTCGTCGTCATAATACATCCAGCCCTCTTCGCCTTCTACCCAACCGGTCTGGATCTCATCCTCTGCAAACGCCGCAAAAGATGCAGAAAAGCAGAATGCACTCAGGGCGAGGCCAAACTTCAGCCATTTTCTTCTCATGCTCCGTCTCCTTTCATAAAAACGGGTGGGGAAGATTCCCCACCCGTCCGGCAATTAGAATTTCTTATTCAATTTGATAAGTACTAATTTTTCAATTAGTCAGCGATGCTGTAATGATACTTGTTGGTAGAATCGTAATTACCATCCTTATCAGCCTTCAGACCATCCTTATCAGTAGCAATAGCAGTGATTACACCATACTTGTTGGTGCTGTAGTAGTAATCATCACCATCTTTTACGCTGGACTTGTTCTTCATGATAGAACCAGAAGCATTGATCAGGATATAGTACTCGTTATCAGTAGTAACCTTGCACATATCAGTTCTGCTGAGAGTCTTACCAGTTCTTACATCAACAGCCTGATATCTCAGATCGCTGTCAGCAGTAACCTTCAGACCATTTGCATAAACAGCCTTATCGTCATATACACGAGATCCCTTTGCATAACCACCGCCATCAGTACCAACTTTGCTCTCTCCAGAAAGCTTGTAGTCCTCGTTTACAGTAGCAGTACCGAATGCTTTACCCTTATTCTCGCCACTCTTTACGAAGTAGAAGTTATAGGTATCGCCATCAATCTCGATGTTCTGAGAATTCAGCTTCATAGCACCGTCATCACCGAAGTAGTAAATCACATAGCTGTGATCTGCAGTTGCATCGTATCTGTTGGCATTAACGTCAACATACTCATCAACCTCACCCTCTTCGTCAATCTTCAGGCTCCAAGTGATTACTCCTTCAGTATTCATCTTAATAGCCTGCAGTCCGGTCAGCATCTCGCCGTATCCGTTGAATGCATACTTCTTGCCGTTGATGGTCTTGATCTCGTTAGCGTACAGAGTACCATCATTCTTAGCATAGAACCACTTCTCATCGCCATCATCATAGGTATCGCTATCTAAGTTCTCAGACGGAACCTCCTTGAACCAGCCCTTAGCTCTGTTACCAGCCTCGCGGTCATTGTAGTACTGCCACTGAGCTGCAGTTGCATCACCATCGGTTGCGCTGTCAGTTGCAAAGCCATCGTTCCACTCGAATACCATTACACCATCAGCATCGAAAGAATACTTGTGGCCGTTGATGGTCTTGGTCTCATACTTATCTCCATCTTCTGCTTTAACCTTCTTACCATTGGAGTTGAAGTAGAACCAGTAATCCTGCTCCTCCTCATCCAGAGTACGGTCAAATCTGGTCTCGATTTCCTCATCCAGAACGTGCAGCTTAGCCCATCCGGTTACCTGAGCACCGTCATCAGCGGTACCGCAGTAGTAAACGCCGTTAGCCCAATCAGCATCCTCGGTTACTCTCTCACCCTCGGAATCAATCCATCCGTACAACATCTTTCCTTCATCATCGAAAGTGTATTTCTTGCCGTTGATGGTCTTGAAGGATACGCCGTTATCAGAAGCAGTGTAAGCCTTACCATTGCTCTGGAAGTAGTACCATACGTACTCGGAATCATTCTCGTCAGCGTCTTCATTCTCTAACTGGATCCAGGTGTTGGTTACCATAGCGCCGTTGCCGTCTACATAGTAGTAGTCGCCGTCATCCTCGATCAGCTCGTTGGTGGACATCTCGCCGTCGCTGTTTAACCAGAACCAGTAGTTTCCAGATTTCTTCCATGTGTCAGTTACCTGATAGCCATCGTTATCATAGTATACCCATGTACCATTCTCCTCGGTCCAGCCGGTAGCTGCGAAGGAAGTCATGGATGCACCAAGAGCTAACAGGGCAGATGCAGATAATACTGCAACTAATTTAGTCTGCTTTCTCATAATGAATGCACTCTCCTTTTTCCTTTTTTGAAATTCTTTGT
>CALWEP010000067.1 GCA_944377325.1 uncultured Lachnospiraceae bacterium | reverse complement strand
CCGCCTCCTGCCAGTGCGCCCCTATGGGCTGCGCTGTCAATTCCTCTGGCAAGTCCGCTGACCACCCATACTCCCGCCGCAGACAGTTCCCTGCCGAACCATTCCGCCATGGCTCTCCCGTATTCCGTATGGTCTCTGGCTCCCACAACCGCAGCCGTGCAGCTGCCTTTTTCCGGGAGTCTTCCGCGAACCCACAAACCCATGGGCGGATCATAAATCTCCTTCAGCTTCTCCGGATACTCCTCCTCAAAGGGAGTAATAAACTGTATTCCCTTCTCGGAAAGGCTATGATATTCTTCTTCCGTTTTTTCTCTTTCCGCTCTCCCCAGCCGGATTTTTTCTGCAGCCCGGCGAAGCGCCGGAAATTTCTCTGTTTCATCCGTTTCTTCTATATAATATACGGCCCGAAAGCTTCCAAGTTCTTCCCAAAGCTTCCGGATGGCAACAGCGCCGATTCCTTTCATCCTGCACAGCAGGTAAAGATATTGTTTTTCCTGCTCGTTCAGTTTCCCGCACCTCCCCAATAAGTCCGGATTCCTCTCCTGTAGCCCGCGGCCTCCAGCAAATGCTCTCTGCGGATCCTGCCGCCCCCGTCCAGATCGGCGATGGTCCTGGCAACCTTCAGGAGACGGTCCCTCCCCCGGCCGCTCATTTCCTCCTTTTCATAGATTCGCTTCATCGTCCGCTCTTCCTCCGCTCCCAGAGTACAGAAGGAGTCCAGCTCCGCCCTTCCCATACGGCTGTTGAAGCGAATGGGAAGCTGATGAAACCGATCTCTTTGAATGGCCCATGCCGCCTCCACCCGTTTTTTCATTTCTGCCGAACCGGCTTCCCCCTTTCTTCTCTCCGCAGCTGCCAGTTCCTCATAAGGGATCGGTCCTGCTTCGGCAATCAGATCCATCCGATCAAGAATCGGTCTGGATATCCGGTTCAGGTAGGTTTTTATCTGGCGGTCCGTACACCGGCACCGCCTCCGATCGGGATAAAATCCGCAGGGACAGGGGTTGCTGGCAGCTACCAGCATAAAATCTGCAGGGAAGCGGTATGCTCCGTTGACCCTGGCAACCACAATGCTCCTGTCCTCCAGAGGCTGGCGCAGAAGCTCGATCACGCTTCTGGGAAATTCGGGGAGCTCATCCAGAAACAGAACTCCGCCTGTGGCCAAGGAAATCTCCCCCGGCTTCGGCCCTCTTCCCCCTCCTGCAACTGCCTGCACCGTGGCTGTATGATGCGGACTTCGAAACGGCCGGGACCGGATCAGCGGCTGATCCTCCGTCATCAATCCGCATATGCTGTAGATTTTTGAAATCTCCCTCCGTTCTTCCAGGGTAAGGGGAGGCATGATGGTGGGAATTCTTCTGGCTGTCATACTTTTTCCCGTTCCTGCAGGTCCCATCAGAAGCAGATTGTGCATTCCTGCGGCGGCGATCTCTGCCGCCCGCTTCATATGAGGCTGACCGATCACATCCCTGTAGTCCGCCGTTTCCTCCTGATGACCACCTGATTCCGGCTCCTCTCTCTCATCCTTCCAGCCCCGAGGGCCGAGCTTTAAAAGATCGGCCATTTCCTTCAGGGACCGCACGCCCGTAACCGGAATATTGCCTGCAGCCTGCCCTTCCCTTCTGTTTTTTTCCGGGAGAAAGCAGCGTTCCATTCCCATGTCTCCAGCTGCAGCCGCAATGGGAAGGCAGCCTCTGATCCCTTTTATTTCTCCGCTCAATCCCAGCTCCCCGGCGATAATCACCCGATCCAGCCTGTCTCCCGGAATCACTCCGTACGCCCCGAGAACCGCTACGGCAATGGGCAGATCGAAAGCCGTTCCGTCCTTTCTCCTGTCTCCGGGCGACAGGTTTACCGTGATCTTTCTGGGAGGACAGGAAAAACCGGAATTCTTCAGCGCTGTCAGAACCCGGTCCCTGGCCTCCTTTACCTCGCTTCCCAGATATCCTACCATGGAAAATCCGGGAAGCCCATTGCTCACATCCGCCTCCACCTTTACCAGATAACCGTCCACGCCGGCTATCCCTATGCTGTTTACCCTGCAAAACATCCGTCCTCCTTTCTGAGCAGAGCCGTCCCTGACAAAGCCTACGCCGAGCCCGGAGCGGACTCCTCTCTGTTTTTATAAAAGACTTTTTTGGAATATCGGCCGAACGGCCGGAACAGCGGCAGAAAATCCGCCTGGCATTCTATATGACCGGCCGGAAGAAGACCGGCCGGAAAAGAAATTGATTTGATTGAAAAGCATCCTGTGTACCTTATCCTAACATATCCGTTTTCGGAACACAAGCCTGCAGCTGCCATTCCGTCATATATTCCCGGTAGCGGAGCGGCATATGGGTCATCTGGCAGCGCCTGTTCTCCCTTTCTTTAATCGCTACGGTATCTACGAAAGATTTCCACAAGCCGGCAAAAGGGTCCTGCCTTCCGGCCTCTCTCACTTTTCTGCCGGTTTGCTCGGAAATTCCCCTGAGCAGAACCGTCTCTCCCCCAGCTCTGTGAGCCGCAGCTTTATCCCTCTTTTCATCCCACAGCAGCCAATTTTCACCGGAAAGCCTGTCCTCAAAATGTTCTGACAAGAGCGCCAGAACGTCATTTTTCGGGCCGATCCTCCCGGCCAGAACTCCTTCCGGCAGTCTCCCGAACCTGACGAATCCTGTGAGAAGATGGGCCTCGCTGAAAACCGCCCTTCTCAGCTCGTGCATCCTCCATACGGAAGGAATCGTCAGCATATGGATGATTTCAGGTCCCTCCCGAAATCCGTCAACCAGAAACCGATACATCACATCCCCCTTCTCCGGATCCCCGGAAAGGGATACCTCCCAGAGAAGACGAAATACCTGAGGAGAAAGTTTTTTCCTCACGGCCTCCGCTACGGATTCCGCCTTTCTGCGTTCCTTTTCCGTCTGAACATACCGGCAGAACAGTTCCGGCTCCCTGCTGCCCTCCAGCTCCAGGCGCTGCTCTCTGCTTTTCATTCCGCTGGTACCCGCATCGTATATGGCCGAAAGCACAGCTTCAAAATCATCGCCGTACAGGTAGACCGTCATCACATCACCCCCCACACCGCAGCCTGCCTGTCCTCTTCCGACGGGCAGGCATTCATATGAAAATCATCAAAGAGAGACAGCTGCCTGTAGGCATCTCTCTCGTTAATCTCCCAGATCCTTCTCCGCTCCTCTCCGGTAAGCCCGGCAGCAATGACATCCCTGTCCATCCGAAAGGGATACATGGTCTTCCCCCGGCAGGTAATAAAATACGCGGCCCGTTTCAGCACAACCCCCAGCTTTTTCAGATCCGGAAAGTCCAAAGCTCCGTGCTTCCTCGCCTCCACAATGCGGCGGGCCGAACGAACTCCCATCCCGGGGACCCGCAGAAGCGTATAGTAGTCCGCCCGGTTCACCTCCACCGGAAATCTTTCCAAATGGCGCAGCGCCCAGTCGCATTTCGGATCCAGCAGCACATTGAAATTAGGCCTGTTTTCCGACAGGAGCTCCTCTGCCCGAAATCCGTAATACCGCAGCAGCCAGTCTGCCTGGTACAGACGGTGTTCCCGCAGCAAAGGCGGACCTCCGGGAAGGGCCGGCAGCAGCCGGTCTTCATTGACACGGACAAAAGCGGAATAAAAAACTCTTTTCAATCCGTAGGAGCGGTACAAAGACTCCGCAGCCGAAATCATCTGATAGTCGCTTTCCGGCGTTGCCCCCACAATGATCTGCGTGCTCTGCCCGGCCGGTACGAAAGCCGGAGCTTTCCGGTACAAAGCCAGCTCCTCCCGTCCCTGTCGGATGCCCTGCTGGATCTGCCTCATGGGAAGGAGAATCTTTTCCCTGGATTTTCCCGGAGCAAGGGCTTTCAATCCTTCCTCCGTAGGAAGCTCCAGGTTCACGCTCATACGGTCCGCCAGAAAGCCGGCCCTGCGGATCAGGGCCGGATCCGCTCCCGGGATCGCCTTCACATGGATATATCCCCGAAAGCCGTGCTCTCTCCTCAGCTTTTCCAGAGCAGCACAGATCAGCTCCATGGTATAATCCGGGCTGTGAAGAACACCGGAACTGAGAAACAATCCCTCTATATAATTTCTCCGATAAAACTCCATAGTAAGAGTACATACTTCGTCAGGGGTAAACGCAGTCCGGATCCGATCGTTGGAACGGCGGTTTACGCAGTATCGGCAGTCATAGATGCATTGATTGGTAAGCAGGATCTTCAGGAGGGAAATACACCTTCCGTCTGCTGAAAAGCTGTGGCAGATCCCGGCAGGAACGGTGTTCCCCAGAGTTCCTTTTTTCCCTTTTCTTTCCGATCCGCTGGATGTACAGGCCACATCATACTTGGCTGCATCCGTCAGTATCTCCAATTTCTGCTGCAAACTCAGTTCTTCCTGCAGAAGCATTCCGATCCCCTCCCGTATAATCGAACATTTGTTCTGATTATATCACAGTTTTTTCGAGACCGCAAGTTTTTTCGAACATTCGTTCTTTTTTGATTAATTCTTTGCCCTGTCAAATTCCTGTCTCAGCTTTTCAATGGCTTTCTTCTCAATCCTGCTTACATAAGAGCGGGAGATTCCCAGAATCTCGGCAATCTCCCGCTGGGTATGCTCTCTTTTCCCGAAAAGGCCGTAACGGAGAGCGATCACCTGTTTTTCATTGTCTTTCAGGCAGTCCCGGCAGGCCTGGTAAAGCTCCTTGATCTCCTGAGTCAAAATAATCGTTTCCAAGACCTCCCGGCCCTCCGCCTCAATGACATCCACCAGGTTCACCGCTTCCCCGTCTTTATCGATCCCAATGGGTTCAAACAGGGAAACCTCCCTGGAAAATTTCCGGCTGGCACGCAGAAGCATTAGAATCTCATTTTCCACACACTTGGCCGCATAAGTCGCCAGCCGTGAGCCTTTTTCCATTCTGAATGTATTCACCGCTTTTATCAGTCCGATGGTACCTACCGACAGCAGATCCTCCGTGTCATAGCCCGTACCCTGGTACTTTTTCACCACATGGGCCACCAGGCGCATATTCCTTTCAATGAGCACGTCCCGGGCCCTCTGGTCTCCGTTCTTCCAATGTTCCAGATACTCTCTCTCTTCGCTGGCAGTCAATGGTTTGGGAAAAGTTTTCAAAGGAAGCCGCCTGAAAAGCTGTTTATTTTAATCTATGCTGGGACGGGAGCCTTAGTGCTTTTACAAGTTTTTTCTGTTTTTCCCTCGAAAGAGGACAGCTTTATTTTTCGTTCAGCCGCTTCAGCAGCAGTTCCCTTACCTGTGCGGCATCAGCTTTCCCTCCCATTTCCCTCATTACCTGTCCCACCAGGAAGGAAAATACCTTTTCTTTCCCTCCCAGATATTCCTTCACAGACTCCGGAAAAGAAAGGATTACCTTCTCCGCCGCTTTCTCAAGAGCCTCTGAATCGCGGACTGCCGTCAGTCCGTGATCTTCTATATACCGGTCGGGATCGGCCCCTTCGCGGACCATGGCTTCGAATACCTTTTTAGCCGTATGGGGAGTGACTCTGCCTTCCGTCTCTGCCCGAATCAGGCGGGCCAAAGCTTCCGAAGACAGTCCCGGTTCCTCTGCGTCCCGGTTCTCCTCCTTCAGCACTCTCATGACCTCCCCCATCAGCCAAGCGGCAGCGCGTTTTCCGTTTCCGGAAAGCTGTGCCGTTTCTTCAAACAGATCTGCTATGGAAACGGAGGCCGTAAGCACGGAAGCTTCGTACTCCGTCAGACCGTACCTGTCGGCAAACAGCCTCTTTCGTTCTTCCTTCAGCATGGGGCGCCGTGCCCGGATCTCCTCCAGCCAGTCTTCGCTTACCGTTATGGGCGGCAGATCCGGATCGGGAAAATACCGGTAGTCCCTGGCATCCTCCTTTGACCGCATGGGGCGGGACGCCTCCTTGTTTTCATCCCACCGTCTGGTCTCCTGAAGGACCGCTTTTCCCCCTTCCAGCAGCTCAATCTGGCGTTCTCTCTCTCCTTCCACCGCATGGGCGATGGCTTTAAAGGAGTTCAGGTTTTTCATCTCCGTGCGGGTCCCCAGGGAAGTGCTTCCCGCTTCCCGCACGGAAAGATTGATGTCCGCCCGCATGGAACCTTCCTGAAGCTTGCAGTCGGATACCTTCAAATACCTTAGAATATCTCTCAGCTGCTCCAGATAAGCGATCACCTCCTCCGCGCTTCTCATATCCGGTTCCGAAACGATCTCGATCAGATGCACGCCGCTGCGGTTGTAATCTACCAGCGACCGGCCGCTCCATTCGTCATGAATCAGCTTTCCCGCATCCTCCTCCATATGGATCTCATGAATGCGTATGTCCTTTTTTCCGGCGGCTGTCTCAATCTCCACCCGGCCGTTCTGGCAGATGGGAAGATAAAGCTGGGAAATCTGATAGTTCTGAGGGTTGTCCGGGTAAAAATAGTTCTTTCTGTCAAACCGGCTGCAGCGGTTTACCTGACAGTTGAGAGCCAGTCCGGCGGCCAGAGCGTATTCTAAAACCTTCTTGTTCAGTACGGGAAGCGCTCCCGGAAATCCGGCGCACACCGGGCAGATCTGCGTATTGGGCTTTGCCCCGAATCTGGTGGAGCAGCCGCAGAAAATTTTTGTCTTTGTAGCCAGCTCCGCATGGACCTCCAATCCGATCACGGTTTCATACTGCCTTCCCATAAATCTCACCGCCTTTCTCTTTTTTCCATGACTCTGTCCACAGATCCCGCACCGCCTCACAGGCAAATGCCGCCTTCAGGACCTGATCTTCCCGAAACTGGCGTCCGATAATCTGCAGGCCCACAGGAAGATCCGACCGGTCCAGGCACCACGGAAGGGTCAGGGCGGGAAGCCCCGCCAGATTCACAGCCACCGTATCCACATCCCCCAGATACATCTTCAGCGGATCCTGCAGGCTTTCCCCCAGGGATGCGGCAGTGGAGGGAGCTGCAGGAGCCAGAAGCACATCGTACCGCTCAAATGCCTGCTCAAATGCTTTTCCTATCAGGGTGCGCACCTTCAGCGCTTTCAGATAATACGCGTCATAATACCCCGCGCTCAAAACAAACGTCCCCAGAAGGATCCTCCGTTTCACCTCCGGGCCAAAGCCCAGAGAACGGCTCTGTCTGTACATTCGATGAAGATCCCATTCGTCCGTTTCTTTTGCCCGGAATCCATATTTCACCCCGTCAAACCGTTCCAGATTGGAGCTTGCCTCCGCAGATGCGATAACGTAATAAGCGGGAATCAGGTACTCTTCCAGGCCGAGGGAGAATCTCTCCACACAGGCCCCCTCTGCTCTCAGACGTTCCCCCGCTTCCAGAACCGCCTTCCTTATATCAGGATCGGTGCCTTCCCCGATCCACGCCTCAGGAATTCCTATCCGGAGTCCTTCCGCGCCCCTTCCCTCCGGCCGAAGGGGCAGGTCATGCCGCCGGCTTCTGCTTGTGGCATCCTGCGGATCCTGTCCCATGATCCCATCCAGAAGAAGAGCGCTGTCCTCCGTATTCCTTCC
>CALWEP010000066.1 GCA_944377325.1 uncultured Lachnospiraceae bacterium | reverse complement strand
CACCGTTGCCTGTTCCACCACCCGGCCGCAGTACATAACCACTACCCGGTCGGCGGTTTCTGCCACCACGCCCAGATCATGGGTAATCAGAAGAACCGCCATGCCCAGCTCGTTGCGCAGACGGTTGATCAGATCCAGAATCTGGGCCTGAATGGTCACGTCCAAAGCGGTGGTGGGCTCATCGGCGATCAAAAGCTCCGGATGGCAGGAAAGCGCCATGGCAATCATAACTCTCTGACGCATACCGCCGGACATCTGATGAGGATAGTCAAAGGCACGCTTTTCCGGTGCGGGAATTCCCACCAGATCCAGCATTTTCACCGCTCTTTGGAAAGCTTCCTCTTTGCTCACCTTTTCATGAGTGAGGATATTTTCCATAATCTGATCCTTGATCCGGTATACCGGGTTCAGGGAGGTCATAGGCTCCTGGAAGATCATGGAAATCCTGTCTCCCCGGATATGCTCCATATCTTTTTTGCTCTTTTTAAGAAGATCTTCTCCGTTGAAAAGGATCTGCCCGCCGGCAACCCGTCCCGGCTCCTGAATCAGTCCCATTACGGAGAGAGAGGTCACGCTTTTTCCCGAACCGGACTCTCCCACAACGGCCAGGATTTCTCCCTTGTCCACCTGGAAGCTGACTCCGTTTACCGCTTTCACCGTACCACGTTTTATTTTGAATTCTGTTTCCAGATTTTTAACATCCAATAACATACGGCTCCTCCTTATACTCGTTCTTTCGGATCAAGGGCATCTCTTAAGCCGTCTCCGAACAGATTGAAGGCCAGTACGGCCAGAGTGATGGCCAGTCCCGGGAAGATCAGGGTGTAGGGGGCAGAAAAAATGTAGGTTCTGGCCCGGCCCAGCATATCTCCCCACTCTGCCATGGGCGGCTGAACGCCCATGCCCAGGAAGCCCAGAGCCGCCGTATCCAGGATGGCAGTGGAAATACCCAAAGTAGCGCGGACTACGATGGAAGAAATCACATTGGGCAGAATGTGGCGGAAAATAATCCGTCCGTCTGAGTTTCCGATTACCTTGGCGGCTGCCACATAGTCATTTTCCTTTACGGAAAGAATGGAGCTGCGGACGATACGGGCATACTCGGGAATGGATACGGTTCCGATGGCGATGATGGCCTTGTCCAACCCTTTTCCAAGAGCTGCCATCAGGGTGATGGCCAAAAGGATGGAGGGAATGGAAAGCATAATATCCATGCAGCGCATAATAAAGCCGTCTACCCTGCCGCCGAAATATCCAGCTATGGAGCCTAAAATGGTTCCGATGATCAGGGAAAAGGCTACGGCACACAGACCTACCATAAGAGAAATCTTTGTGCCGGAAAGAACGCGGGAGAAAATATCTCTTCCCAGCTGGTCCGTTCCGAACCAATACTGCGCGCAGGGCTTCACAAAGGTGTGGGCCATATCGGAGTATTCCGGATCGTAAGGCGCCAGAAGATCGCCGAAGACGGCGAGGAATACGAGGAAAAGGATGATGACCAAGCCGGCCAGAGCCGCCTTGTTCTTTTTAAGGGTCTCCCACATGACAAGGAACTGGGACTCCGGTTTTTCGATGACCTCTCCGGCCACCACTTCTGTACGTTTTTTCTTGACCATGGCTCAGGCCTCCTTTCCGGAATATTTAATTCTGGGATCGAGGAAGGCATATACTACGTCCACGATCAGGTTCATCAGTACGAAAATCACGGCGATCAGCAGCACGACGCCCTGAACCACCGGGAAATCGGATTTCATAATGCACTGCACCGTATAATTGCCGATTCCGGGCCAGGAATATACGGATTCGGTAAGCACCGCGCCTCCCAGCAGGGAACCTAACTGCAGACCGATTACCGTAGCCACGGGAAGCATGGCATTGCGCAGAGCGTGACGGCGGTTTACCTTCCCTTCGGAAACGCCCTTTGCACGAGCCGTGCGGATATAATCCTGGTTCAGTGTCTCCAGCATGCTGGAACGGGTCATTCTGGCAATAATGGCCATGGAATACAGGCTTAAGGTCACGGCAGGAAGAACGAGGTGCTGAAGAACGTCTTTCAAAGCCTCCATATCTCCCGCCAGCAGACTGTCAATGATCATGAAGCCGGTTACGGTATCAGGCCGAAGGGCGGGATTGACGCGGCCTGTGGACGGCAGCCAGTGAAGCGTTCCGGAAAACAGGATGATGAGCATAATGCCCAGCCAGAAAATAGGAACGGAAACGCCCACCAGGGACAGGAGCATTCCTCCGTTGTCAAAAATGGAGTTTTTGTGAACGGCGGATATTACGCCCACAATGATTCCCAGCACGGAAGCCAGGATGATGGCGATGATTGCCAGCTCAACCGTAGCGGGAAAACGGGACATGATTTCTTCCACCACAGGAGTTTTTGTGTAATAGGATGTGCCCAGATCCCCTGTGAGGGCGCCTTTTACGAAATCCACATACTGAACCAGCACAGGATCGTTCAGGCCGTTTGCGGCTCTCCATGCCTCCATGCTTTCCTGGGTGGCATGCTGCCCCAGTACAATGGGAGCAGGATCGGGAGCGCACACACGCATCAGGAAAAATACGATGAGCGACACTCCGAACAGCACCGGGATGAGCAGGAGCAGTCTTTTCACGATATACTTTACCATTTCTTCTACCTCTCTTCTCTTATTTTCAGTTGGAGCAGTCGATTTCTGAACCGGTCATCCCCAGGCAGCAGCTCAGAAACGGACTGTTCTTTCAAAACAGCCGGACCGCTGCGAACGCCCTGCAGCGGCCCGAATACCGGTGAGTCGGACAGAACCGTCAGTTTTTGTAGGTCCGGCTCAGATAAGGATTTCCGGTGGGATGATAAATGAAATTCTGAACATTGCTCAAATAAGCAGCCAGATTTTCCTGATGGGAAATGGGCAGCCACACGTTTTCGGAGGCGATCTTCTGCTCCATCTCTCCGTAGGCGGCATTTCTTTCGTCGCCGTTGGGAAGAGCGGCGGCGGCAGCCAGCATTTCGTTGAACTCTTCGTCGCGGTACTGAGCCACGTTCAGCTCGATATCTTCAGCGGAAAACAGATACAAAAAGTTGTCCGGGTCTCCGTTGTCTCCGATCCATCCGTAGAGACATACGTCATAATCTCCCGTTCCCACTTTCTCTTTGTAGGTAGTCCAGTCATAGGCGTCGATTCTGCAGCTTACGCCTACCTTGGCCCAATAGCCCTGAATCGCCTCAGCCAGGGTCTGGCCGGTAGCGGTATTATAGGGGCGGGGGTTGGTATAGGTGAGCATATGGATCTCGGTGATGCCCTTATCTGCCAGAACCTGCTGGGCTTCTTCCGGATTGTAAGCGGTCTGGGTTACATCAGCGCTGTAGCCGGGCATAAAGGACGGCAGAATGGTGGTCGCCTGGGTGGCGTACCCTTTGTAAAGGCTCTGCACCAGCTCCGGCACGTTTACTGCCTGGGAAAGGGCCTTGCGAACGTCAGGATCGGTCATCCGCTCCATGTTGTAGGCCAGGTAGTTGATGTTCATACCCTCTGTCTTGTTTAACAGACAGCCGGCTGAAGTGATCTGATCCACCACATTGGCGTCGATTCCGTCGATGATATCCACCTCTCCGTTGGTGAGAGCCACCACGCGGGCGGAATTATCCGTGATCGTACGGAAAACGATCTCCTTGGAAACACCGGCTTCGCCCCAGTAATCGTCAAAACGCTCCATAACAACGGCTTCGTTCTTATCCCATCTTACGAACTTATAGGGGCCGGTGCCGCAGGGAGCTTCATTTAAGTTTCCTCCTGCCGCTTCGCAGGCAGCGGGACTTACCATCAGCGCGCCCAGAGACATGGCCAGGTTGTTTAAGAACGGGGTGCTGGCCTCTGCCAGCTTGATCTCTACGGTGTAATCGTCAATTACGTTGCACTCGGTTACGTTTCCGAATACGAAGTCGGCATAGAGCATATCTTC
>CALWEP010000065.1 GCA_944377325.1 uncultured Lachnospiraceae bacterium | reverse complement strand
TGCTGGCTGTGATCACTCAGGATTCCGAGAGATCATTATTAGTGTGCTTTTTCGCCGGGTCAGTCGGCGCTGCTGATGGTGTCAAACATTTCTGCCGCGGAGGAGGTCAGCTCTTCGGGAATGGTGATTCCCAGGCTGGCTGCCGCTGCGGTATTTCCGTAGAAGGAAGCCTGTTCGATAACCTCAAAAGGCATTTCGGAAGCCTGCGCTTCTCCTAAGAGAACCTTGGCTGCCATTTTTCCTGTCTGCTTGCCCAGCTCAATATAGTCCAGGCCCATGGAAGCCACGCAGCCCAGCTTTACCTGCTCCACTTCGCTGCCGAATACAGGGATTCCCTTCTTGTTTGCTTTGTCCAGAATGACGGGAAGGGAGCTGACCACCGTATTGTCCGTAAGGTTATTCAGGCAGTCTACCTTTTCCAGAAGGCTATCGGCGGCCAGAGGAATATCAGCCGCTCCGGAAACGCCGCTTTCCACGATTTCAAAGCCGAACTCCGGGGCAGCCGCCTTATATTCTTCTAAAGTGGCCTGGGAGTTTACTTCACTGGTGCTGTACATAATGCCGATGGTCTTTGCGTCCGGAAGGATGGAACGGATCATCTGGAGCTGTTCTTCCACAGGGAGCTTATCGCTGGTTCCCGTAATGTTGCCTGCCGGCGTTTTGTCTTCGGAAGCCAGCTTGGCGATGACCGGATCGGTGACGGCTGTGTAGATCACCGGCACGTCCGTTCTCTTGGTGGCTCCGTAAGCGGTCTGAGCCATGGGAGTGGCGATGGCGCAGATCAGATCCGCGTCTTTGGAAAGGAAATTGCTTATGATCTGAGTTCCCATTCCGCCGTCGCCGTTGGCATTTTCATAAAGGACGGTGAGATTTTCTCCTTCCACAATGCCGGCCTCTGCCAGTCCTGCCAGAAAGCCCTCCCGGCAGTTGTCCAGGGAACCGTGAACGGCATACTGGCCGATTCCGATTACATAGTCCCCATCGGCGGCAGCGGAGCTTTCTTCGGCGGTTTCCTCTGAAGCGGCGGTGCTGTCAGAGGTGGTTTCCGCGGCTGCTTCCTGTGACGAGCCAGCTGCGGCTGTGGTTTCCGTCTGGCTGTTTCCTGCGCAGGCGCTCAGAGCGGCTGCTGTCATTGCGGTGATCATCAGGGCTGCGATTCTCTTTTTCATAATTTTTTCCTCCATCTCATAAATTTTCGAAGGGATTTCCGTCAGGTTCGGAAAATAAAAAATCCCAGGCATAATTACTTATGCCTGAGACGAATTATTTAATCCGCGGTACCACTCAAACTTGACTGAAAAGTCCACTTCCTCATATACCAACATATATGCCGCTCAGATAACGGTTGCGGTCTCCGTCGGTCCCTACTGAAGATTCAGGACCGCCCTCGAAAGTCCATTCGGCCAGCCACGCCATACCGTGCTTCCACCTGTACACGGCTCTCTGTGATCTTGTGAAAGGCTTACTCCTCTTTCTCAACGGTTTTTCTGTATTGCAACTATCCTAATACGAAACGGTCCTGTTGTCAACCCTTTTTCGTGCGGTTTTCCCGGTTTTCCTTCCCTTGAACAGGAGAATGGGATGTGCTAGAATAGGATAGGACAAAAGAGGTTATAATAACCATACAAAGGAGAAACAGCCGTGAAACGATTATTGGTAGTAGTAGATATGCAGAATGATTTTATTGACGGAAGTCTGGGCACAAAGGAAGCGCAGGCCATTCTCGGGGCAGTGGAAGAGAAGATCCGCCTCTACGAGGCGGACAAAGACGGAGAGGTGGTGTTTACTCTGGACACGCACTTTGCCAACTATCCGGATACTCTGGAAGGGAAAAAACTTCCCGTTTCCCACTGCATAAAGGATACGGAAGGCTGGAAGCTTCATCCGTCCCTGGAGAAATATGCCGGAAAACGGTATGAAAAATCCACGTTCGGTTGTGTGGCCATGGCCAGGGACCTGGAAAAATGTGAGTTTGAGAGCATTGAATTTGTGGGAGTGTGCACGGATGTCTGTGTGATTGTCAATGCCCTGATCCTGCGGACCGTATTTCCGGGGACGCCCATTACGGTGGATGCCTCCTGCTGTGCCGGGGTAACACCGGAAGGACATAAAAACGCTCTGGAGGCCATGAAGGCCTGCCAGATTGATGTGACAGGGGAATAATAAAGTTTGAAAAGAGCCGTCTGCTTCGGGACAGGTCCTATAAAATGGCCGTCTCAGAGCAGGCGGCTCTTACCATGGACAGAAAGACTTCATCCGCTCTGGAAAGATAAGAATCCTTTGCCGTGGCAATGCACAGCTCCCAGTAGGCCTGGTACGATTCGGGAATGGAATAGTAATCAGGCTTCTGACGGAGGAAGGTGATCTTGGAATACTGTTTGGGAAGAAGGGTGATGCCCATGCCTTCCGCACAGAGATGCTGAATGGTTTCAAAGCTTTTCAGGGTAAACAGGATTTCCGGCTGATGAATTCCTGCTTTGGAAAGGATGGAATCGGTAATCTGCCGGATTCTCTGGCTTTTATGCACCATAAGAAAAGGCTGGCCGTGCAGGTGCTTCAGATCCAGCTCGGGATAGTCTCCTTCCCGATCTTTGGAAAAAGCTTTCAGGGGGTGTCCTTTGGGGGCGACGATCAGAAAGGGATCTCTGGAGAGCAGCTCATAGTTGAGCCCGGAGGATGAGGAATCCTTTGGAGCGTGCATAATCACAAAATCCAGATCCCGCTTGGACAGCATTTCTTCCAGAGCGTCAGAGGTGTCCTCCGTTACCCGGCATTCTACCCGAGGAAAGCGGCGGTGAAAGGAGGGGAGAACGCGGGAAAGGACGCTGGTTCCCAGGTGGCTGGTGATTCCCAGCTGGATTTTTCCTGTTTTCAGGTTGTTGATATCGCTGATTTCCCGCTCCAGACTCTCGTACAGGTTCAGAATGCGCACTGCCGTCTCGCAGTATCGCTCTCCCGCATGGGTCAGGCTCAAGCCGCCCGGCGTCCGCTTGAACAGTTCGGTTCCCAGCTCCTGCTCCAGGCGCTTGATGTACTGGCTTAAGGACGGCTGAGAGATAAAGAGCCGCCGGGCCGCCTTGGAAATGCTTTTTTCTTCTGCTATGGTTTTTACATAAATTAATTCCTTGTCTGTCATGGATGTGCTCTGCCTCCTTATATTCAGCATCCTATAGGGGCTATCATATACATAGTATTTGCCTTATATATATTCCTATTATATAATAAAGGCAGCTGATAGGAAAGGGGAAAAACAATTCCCCGCTGTAAAAGTTCGGAGGTATGAAAAATGGTTCAATTGTATGAGGGCGGAGCGTATTTGGTTAATCAGACAGAGCTGGTGCCGGAGGCAGAGGCAGCGAAGGTAGAACAGCTTACGGGAAAGGCAGTGACAAAAGAAGAGGCGAAGAAAGGTACCATCGCTTATTCCATCCTTTCCGCACACAACACATCGGGAAATATGGAGAAGCTGCAGATCAAATTTGACGCGCTCACTTCCCATGACATCACTTTTGTAGGCATTGTGCAGACGGCAAAGGCGTCCGGCATGGAAAAATTCCCCATTCCCTATGTTCTGACCAACTGTCACAACTCTCTGTGCGCCGTCGGCGGCACCATCAATGAGGATGACCATATGTTCGGTCTTTCTGCTGCAAAGAAGTACGGCGGCATCTATGTTCCGCCTCACATTGCGGTGATTCATCAGTACATGAGAGAGATGATGGCCGGCGGCGGCAGAATGATTCTGGGTTCCGACAGCCATACCCGCTACGGCGCTCTGGGAACCATGGCCATCGGAGAAGGCGGCGGCGAGCTGGTAAAACAGCTTCTTCAGGATACCTATGATATCGCTTATCCGGGTGTGGTGGCCATTTATCTGGACGGCAAGCCCCAGCCCGGCGTAGGTCCTCAGGATATTGCCCTGGCCATTATCGGAGCAGTATTTGCAAAGGGCTATGTAAAGAACAAAGTAATGGAGTTTGTGGGACCTGGAATTTCTCATATGACCACAGATTACCGCAACGGTGTGGATGTAATGACCACAGAGACCACCTGCCTGTCTTCCATCTGGAGAACAGACGAGGATACGAAGGCATTCCTTACCGAGCACGGCAGAGGAGACGCCTACAAGGAGCTGAATCCTGCTGATGTGGCTTACTATGACGGCGTGGTATATGTGGATCTGAATACGGTGAAGCCCATGATCGCCCTTCCGTTCCATCCCAGCAACACCTATGAGATCGATGAGCTGAACGCCAATCTGGAGGATATCCTTCACGGCGTGGAGGAAGAGGCAAAGCGTGTGGCCGGAGGCCGTGCGGAATTCACCTTGATGGATAAGATCCGGGACGGAAAACTGATGGTGCAGCAGGGAATCATTGCCGGCTGCGCAGGCGGCAACTACACCAACGTGATTGAAGCAGCTCATGCCTTAAAGGGCGGCAACTGCGGCTGCGGAGAATTCTCTCTGGCCGTATATCCCTCTTCTCAGCCTGTATTTATGGATCTGGTGAGAAAGGGCGCCATCGCGGATTTGATGGAAGCCGGCGCGATTATCCGTACCGCCTTCTGCGGTCCCTGCTTCGGCGCGGGAGACACTCCCTGCAACAACGGTCTGTCCATCCGGCACACCACCAGAAACTTCCCCAACAGAGAAGGCTCCAAGCCGGGCAACGGACAGATGTCTGCTGTGGCTCTTATGGATGCCCGCTCCATCGCCGCAACTGCAGCCAACGGAGGCGTGCTGACCTCTGCGCAGGCTCTGGACTGCTGGGGAGATGTGCCTGAGTACCGCTTCGACGATACGGTGTACAGGAACCGCGTGTACTTCGGCTTCAGCAAGGGCGATGAGAATGCGTCCCTGGTATACGGCCCGAACATTAAGGACTGGCCGGAGATGAGCGCTCTGACAGACAATATCTTGTTAAAGGTATGTTCCAAGATCATGGATCCGGTGACCACCACCGATGAACTGATTCCTTCCGGAGAGACCTCCTCCTATCGTTCCAATCCGCTGGGACTGGCTGAGTTTACCCTTTCCCGCCGGGATCCGGAATATGTGGGACGGGCAAAGGAGATCGGAAAGGTTGAGAAGGCCAGAGTGGCAGGAACCTGCCCCATGGAAGCGGAGCCTGAGCTGAAAGATGTATTTGACAAGATTCATACCATTCCCGGACAGCAGGATGTGAAGGCGTCCGAGACTGAGGTAGGCAGCATGATTTACGCGGTGAAGCCGGGAGACGGTTCAGCCAGAGAGCAGGCGGCCAGCTGCCAGAGAGTGCTGGGAGGTCTGGCAAACATCTGCCGGGAATATGCTACCAAGAGATACCGCTCCAATGTTATGAACTGGGGAATGCTTCCCTTCCAGATGGAGACGGAGCCGGAGTTTGAAGTAGGGGACTACATCTATGTTCCGGATATCCGCAAGGTGCTTAAGGAGGGACCCACCGACAGAATTACCGCCTATGTGATCGGAGAAGAGGTAAAGGAGATTACCCTGTACCTTGCAGATATGACCGACAATGAGAAAGAGATCGTTATGGACGGATGCCTGATTAACTTCAACAGAAACCGGGCAAAGAAATAATACGCTGAGCAAGTACGGCCCCGGAAGGTCTTCGCAGGACTTTCCGGGGCTTTTTGGTGCGCCCGGCGGGCGCACGTTCTAATGGGTGAAAGTCCCTGACCCGCCCGGCAGTGGGAAGGGTGCAGCCAATGGCAAGGACGTCAGCGTGAGGTGGGGTCTGAAGGAAGCCGGAGGCAA
>CALWEP010000064.1 GCA_944377325.1 uncultured Lachnospiraceae bacterium | reverse complement strand
CACTACAGCCACCTTTTCCTCCTGAAGCAGTCTGGTTGCAAATTCATCCGAAGTCATACCGAATTTCTTAATGCTGGGGAATACGTAAAAGGCGCCGTAAGGTTCAAAGCAGTCCAGTCCCATTTCTCTCAGGGCGTTCACCAGATAGCGTCTTCTCTGATTATAAGACTCCCTCATGGCTTCCACATCGCCATCTCCGTTTCTCAGGGCGGAAACAGCTGCATACTGGCTGGTGGTGGGGGCACACATAATGGCAAACTGGTGAATCTTCAGCATCTGCGCCAGAATCTCCTTCGGCGCGGCAGCATAGCCCAGACGCCAGCCTGTCATGGCATAGGCTTTGGAAAAGCCGTTGATCAGCACCGTCCTCTCCTTCATTCCCGGAAGGGACGCAATGGTGGTATGGGGGCCCTTGTATGTAAGCTCGCTGTAAATTTCATCGGAAATCACAAACAGATCTTTTTCAATGACAATCTCCGCAATCTTTTCCAGATCTTCCTTCTCCATGATGGCTCCCGTAGGATTGTTGGGGAAGGGCAGAATCAGGATTTTGCTCTTCGGCGTAAGCTTCTCCAGAAGTTTTTCCGGAGTCAGGCGGAATTCATCCTTTTCCTCCAGCTCAATAGGCACCGGCGTACCGTTTGCCAGGATGGTGCATGGCACATAAGACACATAGCTGGGCTGCGGAATCAGTACCTCGTCTCCCGGATCCAGCATGGCCCGCAGGGCGATATCTATGGCCTCGCTGCCTCCTACGGTCACCATCACCTCTCTGTCCGGATCATAGAGTACGTCGCAGCGGCGCTTCAGATAACTGCAGATCTCCGTTTTCAGCTCCTTCAGGCCGGCATTGGAGGTGTAAAAAGTCCGCCCCTTCTCCAGAGAGTAGATTCCCTCTTCCCGTACGTGCCACGGAGTATCAAAATCCGGCTCCCCTACGCCCAGGGAAATGGCGTCGTCCATCTCATTGACAATATCAAAAAATTTACGGATGCCGGACGGCGCAATATTTACAACTCGTTCTGACAGTGGATTCCTCATAAGCTGATCAACATCCTTTCATCCTTGTCTTCCTTCTGCATAATCGTTCCGTGGTCCTTATACTTCTTCAGAATGAAGTGAGTGGAGGTGCTCAGCACGGAGTCGATGGGAGACAGCTTCTCAGACACAAACAGGGCCACCTGGCGCATGGTCTTGCCCTCCAGAATAATGGTAAAGTCAAAGGAGCCGGACATCAGGTATACCGCCTCCACTTCGTTATACTGGTAAATGCGCTCGGCAATCTTGTCAAAGCCCATATCCCGCTGAGGAGTTACCTTTACCTCAATCAGGGCGGTCACCTTCTCCTCGCCGGTTTTGTCCCAGTCGATCAGAGTATGGTATCCGCAGATAATGTGCTCCTTCTCCATCTGCGCGATCTCATTGGCCACAGCCGCTTCGCTTTCGCCCAGAAGAATGGCCAGATCCTTTAAGTTGATCCTGCTGTTTTTTTCAATTACCGCTAAAATTTTTTCTCTCATCGCTGATCTCTCCTCTCCCATTTTGTCCCTCCGAAGATTTTCTTCCGGAAGGTTCTCATCTATTCCCTGCTTTCCTCGAAATACGAAGGAAGCACTTTTTTCAGTTCGTCCTCCTGAGGGCGTTCCAAATATCCCGTCCCCTCATCGGTAAGGATCTCTCTGGCAATTCCCCTCTTCACTCTCCCGATCACTGCCGCCGGGATCCCTGCCGCCTCCAGGCGTTCCGCCAAGCGTCCGCCGTTTGCCGCAGCCAGAACGGCACAGCCTCCTGACAGAAGGCGGTAGGGATTCAGTCCGTAAAACTCGCAGATCTCCACCGTATCCTGCCTTAAAGGAATCCGTCTCAGGTTAAACTCAATTCCCAAGCCGTAGGCTCCTGACAGGTTCCACAGAGCCGTCAGAATCCCTCCCTCTCCCGCCGGTTCATATTCGGATGCGCCCATAAGCTGCCAATACCGGAAATCCCCGGGAAGGGGACCGCAGAAGGCAGCGGCGGCCTGATCCGCATAGGAACCGGAAAATCTGGCCAGCAGCTCCTCTCTCTTCGCCCCGGCGATCACCGCAGCTCCTTCACAGCCGGCGTATCCGGCGGCCACCAGATCCTGACCGGCCTCCATCAGGCCGGTGTTTTCTCTTTCAATCTTTTTCATGGAGTCCTGCCTCCCGCCGCTCTCAGGCTGTCGGCCCTGCCGGAACTTCGGGAACGGGAGCGGCCGATGTCTCCGCAGGCGCAGCAGGAGCTTCCGTCTGAGCGGGAGCGGCAGCCGGTCCCATGGACACTCCCGGTCCTCCGCTTACTCCCTCTACAGGCTCCGGAGTCTGTTCTGCCGGCGGCGTCTCCGCGGGAGTCGTTTCCGCAGGCGCCGGCGTCTCCGCAGGCGCAGCCGGTCCCACCTCATAAACGGCCTTGGAGGCATTGTAGGTATCCGTGCTCAGCAGCGTTCTCTCCGTTTCCACGCCGTCCACTTTTACCACCTTCCAGAGCCTGGAACGCATGCCCACATGGCCGGAGGACACTTTTATTCTGGCTCCGGGGGCCAGAGCATTGTTGACCCGTTCAATGGGCGCTCCCGGATCCGTCCTTCCAAGAGTTTCCGATACGTATTCCACCTCCCGGTTGTCCGGGCGGGTCTCCTGGCCGTAGCAGGTGAAGGTCAGCTTCCGGCCTGATGTATACGCCTCTATATAAATAGGCGTGCTGTAATTATTTGTAATCTTAATATCCTTATAAGTACCTGCAATGGCTGCGTCCATGGACGGCTTCACATAGGTCACAATCATGGAGTGGTTCTGTCTCTGAGTAATCTCCAGCTCCGCCTCCAAAGCCATGTTGTACATGGTGGTAGCGATCTGGCAGACGCCTCCGCCGATACTGTCCACCACCTGGCCGTTTTCATAGGAAGCTGCCGACTCATAGCCGTTCGCCTTCGTAAACGGCTGAAGGCACTCATAGCCGGACAGCGTCTCCCCGGGCATGAGCACATGGCCGTTGATCTTCTGAGCTCCCACTTCCAGGTTTTTCGCTCTGGCCCATCCGCTGGTGCTGAAATCCGTGGTAAAGGTTCCCAGCACATCCTGAATGGAGGAAAGCATCTCCGTGGTAACGGCCGGATCTGCCTCGGTAACTGCCGCCTCCGCCGTTACCGGGCCGTCTCCAGCTGCCGCCAGGGCCGTATTTACCGCCTCTGCCGTTGCGGCTGCGTCCACAGCCATCCCCTTCTCCGACGGAGTAATCACAAATTCTCCGTTCTCCCTGGTAATGGAAGCGTCCTTCGGCCCGTTTTCCATTCCTCCCAGAGACTCCGTCATCAGAGCCGTGAGCTTTTCCTCGTCCACAGAAAGCTCCACCGGAAGCTCCTCTCCCTGCTGCTTTAAATCTGTCAGCGCCTTGTAGCGCTTCAGCAGGTTGCCTTCCGTCAGGCCGGAGACCGCCTCGTCCACCACATCCTTGTTGCTCCAGTAAACGCCCAGCTCTGCGGAGGACGCCTCCAGCGTCTCATCTCCCAGC
The DNA here is from genome assembly GCA_944377325.1 of uncultured Lachnospiraceae bacterium. GTDB lineage: Bacteria > Bacillota > Clostridia > Lachnospirales > Lachnospiraceae > Lachnoclostridium_A. The sequence continues at coordinate 38,564 of CALWEP010000064.1, read as the reverse complement.
TGAATGGAAATGATTCTGTCCTGCAGACCGTTTACATACTCTTCAATTTTTCTGTCCGCCTCTTCTCTGCTCAGACCTCCCAGCTCCTGTCCTCCTGCCTTCAGTCCCTCCGGCAGTCCGGCAGCCTCGGCGGCCGTACCTGAGCCAAAGGCGAAGCCTCCCGCCAGGCAGACGGTCAAAACCCCGATTTTCCAAATCCGATTCTTCATAACTCTCCTCGCTCAGCAAACTCCCCGCCCGTCAGAATGCGGAGTAAAGGGCAGATACCATGGGAAGCACCATAGCCGCCACCAGAATAATCACAATGATCGTGGAAACGATCTTTCTCGTTTTTTTATCCTTCATATTCATCATATTTTTTCACCTCTTTTGCCGGATCCTCCCATACTGGGAAATAATTTTATCCGTGATCCGGGAAATTTCATTTCTGCTCAGGTCATCCATTTGCGCAGATAGTGTTATTTTATGATATTTTAATAAATCACGCAATAGGTCTTTTTGCCTTTTTGAGGCGGGCTGCTCCCTTTTTGCCTTATATTCCAGAGGCTTGGGAAGAAACGCCTCCTCCGCCTCTTTTCCGAAAATTTCAGCCATCTTTCCATACAGCAGATGAGCTGCCCGGGCATCGGAGACAGCCCGATGGGCATTCCGAAGTTCTATCCCGAAATACGCGCAGGCGGCTCCCAGGTTCTTTTTCTCCCCCTCCGGCATGAACTTCCGGCAGAGCTTCAGGGTGTCAATTCCGTCCCGCCGAAAGGAAAGCCCTCTGTTCACTGAAGCCCGCAGGAGAAAGCTGTAATCAAAAATCACATGGTGACCCAGAATGGGGCCCTCTCCGCAGAAATCCAGAAATTCTTCCATCACCTGACCGATCTCCGGACAGTTCTCCACCATTTCTCCCGTAATTCCCGTAAGCTCCGTAATGCGCGGGGAGATTTCCCTTCTGGGATTGATCAGACGGGAAAATACCCCCGTTTCTTTTCCGTTTTCCACCCGTACCGCCCCGATCTCCAGGATCCGTTCCGTCTTGGGGTCCAGTCCCGTGGTCTCCACGTCCACAGCCGTATACGTTCCGATCATGACTGCATTCCTCCGGCGGGGCAGAGATCCCTCAGAAAGCATTCCCCGCACCGGGGATTTCTGGCGGTGCAGACCGTACGCCCCAAAGTAATGATATGAATGTTCCACAGAATCCAGTGGTCCTTCGGCAGCAGCTTCATCAGCTCATATTCGATCTTCTCCGGATCCTCCTCCCGGGCGAAGCCCAGCTTCCTGGAAATGCGCTTTACGTGTGTGTCCACCACTATGCTGGGTTCCCCGTAAATATTTCCCCGGATCACGTTGGCCGTCTTCCTTCCCACTCCCGCCAGGGCAGTGAGCTCCTCCATCCGCTCCGGCACCCTGCCTCCGTATTCCGTCACCAGAGTGCGGCAGCAGGAGATAATGTTTTTTGCCTTCATACGGTAAAAGCCGATGGACCGGATGTCCTGCTCCAGCTCTTCCGGCTCCGCCCAGGCAAACTTTTCCAGCGTGTCGTATTTTTTAAACAGCTCCCTTGTCACCAGATTGACTCTGGCATCGGTGCACTGGGCGCTGAGAATCACGGCAATCAGCAGCTGCCACGGCGTTTCATGCTCCAGATAGCAGCGCAGCTGCGTACCGTATTCCTGATCCAGCCGGCTGAGCACCTGCTCCGCCCTTGCTGCCTTTTCCGCTTTTGTTTCCCGTTTTCCCATAGTGTCTGTCCTTTTTTCCCTTCTATACCTTTTGTCCTGTTCCGAGCTCCAGTCTTCCCACCGTCTCCAACGCGGCGTTTTTCGTCAGAGGATCCCTCTTTCCGTAGTCAAAGGCCAGAATTCTTCCGTCTCTCAGCACCTCTATGTGAATGTGCTGCCGTTCTTCTCTGTCTCTGTAAAACGGCCTCAGCTCCTCCCTGCAGGCCCGCAGGTCCGGGGCGAAGAACGGGCGGCTCTTTGCATTCTCCCTCAGATACAAATCGGTGATCAGCAGATCTCCGTATTTTCCCGCGTCCAGTCCCTTTTCCAGGATGAACCGATACAGAATCTCATATCTGGCCAACCGGCTGTGGCTTATGCCCGCCAGCCCGTTTTTCTCATAATACTCCGCCAGACTCCGGAAAAATTCGAACGGTCCCGAAAATTCCTTCGCCAGCTCCTCAACGGTTTCCGTAAACTGCCGGCTGTTGTAGTAGACCTCAACCATATCCTCCACACCCTTTAAGCGGATCAGATCCCCGTAGGAGATCCAGTCGGTCCGCAGCACCTCATAGGGCGGACTGCTTCGCCACACCAAGCCGTATTTCTTCGCCGCCGCTTCCATGGGAGAGCCGCTCAGCACCTTCAGGAAGCCCAGCTGAAGCTGTTCCGGCTTCATCTCGTAGACCTGATCAAAAGACCGGCAAAAGCTGTCATAGTCCTCATAGGGCAGACCAGCGATCAGGTCCAGGTGCTGATGAACGTTATGAAATCCGTTGATTCTGTCTACCGCCGCCTTCAGCCGCACCAGGTCGGTCTTTCGCCGGATTTCCCGCAGAGTAAGCGGATTGGTGCTCTGGACGCCTATTTCCAGCTGTACCAGCCCGGGCCGCATTTTTCCCAAAAGCTCCAGCTCTTCATCATCCAGCAGATCGGCGGAAATTTCAAAATGAAAATTGGTCACACCGTTGTCATGCTCCAGAATATGGGTCCATATCGCCATGGAATGACTCTTTCTGCAGTTGAAGGTACGGTCTATGAACTTGACCTGAGGCACTCGTTTTTCCAGGAAAAAGTCCAGCTCCTGCCGCACCTTGTCCAGACTGCGGAACCGGACGGCCTTATCTATGGAAGAAAGGCAGTAGCTGCAGGAAAACGGGCAGCCCCGACTGCTTTCGTAATAGATGATTCTGTTTTCGAAGCCTTCCGTCTCTTGGTAGCAGAAAGGAAGATCGTCCATGGAAATAGGCGCTCTGGGCCGGTTCTGCAGAATCCTGTCCCCCTGTCTCCACACAATGCCGTCTATGGACTCCGGAGAAACTACGTCTTTCAAAGCGGCAGACAGCTGGGCGAAGGTCTCCTCCCCCTCTCCGGCCATGATCCCGCTGATCCACGGCTCCTGCTCCATCAGCTCCCGGGCGCGGCAGGATACCTCCGGCCCTCCCAGCCAGATCCCGGTATGGGGCAAGAGGCGGGAAAGATCCCGCCCCAGCTCCAGTATGCAGCTGATGTTCCAGATATAGCAGGAAAAGCCCAGGAAATCCGGCTTCCTTAAGTAAATATCCTGCAGAATCTGATCCGTCTGCTGATTGATCGTGTATTCTCCGATCTCCGCCTCCAGCCCCGGAACCTTTTTCTGCCCGTACGCCTTCAGGCTGTAGACTCCCAGATTGGAGTGAATATATTTGGCGTTAACCGCCGCCAGCATAAATTTCATCTTTTCCCTCTCGTCATACCTCCAGCGTAATTTTTCTGCCGGTAGGCTGATACTGATAATAGCGGACTCCCGCCGCATTGAGCATCCTCTTGGACGCCCGCACGGCAGGGGTGTCCGCATACTTGTCTTCCTTATATATCAGGGTCTTGATCCCTGCCTGAATGATTGCCTTGGCACATTCATTGCAGGGGAACAGCGTCACGTAAAGCTTGCTCCCCTCCAGGCTTCCTCCCCGGTAATTCAAAATGGCGTTCAGCTCGCTGTGGGTGGAATAGAAATATTTGGAATTGTAGGGGTCATCCTCCTGATGCTCCTTCCCCCAAGGAAATTCATCGTCGGAGCAGCCCTTTGGAAAACCGTTGTAGCCCATGGAAAGGATCTTGTTGTCCTGGCTCACTATGCAGGCTCCCACCTGAGTGCTTGGGTCCTTGGACCGTTTTGCCGCCAGCATGGCCACGCCCATAAAATATTCATCCCATGTGATATAATCCGTTCTTTTCTGTGACATCGTCCGTTCCTCCTCTGATCCGGCTGTTTCCGCCGTCATCCCTCATACTTTTATGATCTTGTGTCCCGCCGCCTTCGTCAGGCGGTTCATAATAGCCTGTCCCAGCTCCGCAGTGGGAAAGGCCTCACAGAAGATGCAGTCTGTCTCCTCCTCGTCAAATTCCCTGAGAACGGCGTAGAGGTTGTGCGCAATGGTCTCCTCCTTCGATCTCATGCCCATGCTCCGTACCCTGGCTGCGGCCGTCAGCTCCTCCGGATACCGGTGTCTGGTCTCCTCCGTGCAGATGATTCCCACCTTTCTGCCCTGCCTCAGGCTTTCCTCCGCCAGACGGCAGATTTCCGCCGCCATGGCCTCCGGCTCTCCTTCCACCAGCGTCATATCTGCCTTAGGGGCATAGTGGCGGTATTTCATGCCTGGAGCTTTGGGATGGGCGTCCGGACTCATGGGGCCTGCGATCGCCGGGTCAATCTCCACCTCTCCCAACAGGTCCCTGAGCATTTCCATGGTGATCGCCCCCGGCCGCAGGAGCATGGGAACCGGGCCGGTCACATCCACAATGGTGGACTCCACCCCGATGCCCACCGGACCTCCGTCCACAATCATCTCGATCCTGCCGTTCATATCCTCCCACACATGATCCGCTGTGGTGGGGCTGGGCCTTCCCGAGGTATTGGCGCTGGGCGCAGCCACCGGCACTCCCGCCAGGGCGATCAGCCGGTTCGCCACCGGATCGCTGGGCATCCGCACCGCCACCGTATCCAGACCGCCGGTGGTTCCGTGGGGAACCAGGCTGCTCTTGGGAAAAATCATGGTCAGCGGGCCGGGCCAGAACGCCTTCATCAGCTTTCTGCCAGCCTCAGGCACCTGTGCCACCAGAGGCTCCAGCCCTGCCTCGTCTGCAATATGGGCAATGAGGGGATTGTCCGAAGGACGTCCCTTGGCCGCATAGATCCGTTTCGCCGCCTCCTCATCCAAGGCGTTTGCTCCCAAGCCGTACACCGTCTCCGTGGGAAATGCCACCAGGCCGCCGTTTCTCAGCAGCTCCGCCGCTTTCTTAAGCTCCTCGTCCTGAGGATGGAGCCTGTCCTTTACTGTGATTCTCTCTGTCTTCATATATGAATATCCCTCTTTTCAAAAGCCGCTTTTCCGAAACCGCCTCCCGTTTCCCCGGACCCGTCCGGTCTGCCTACTACCATATCACATTTCCCTCCCCTGCCGCAATGGCTTTGGCCGTTTTACAGAAGAAAAGGAGGCGAAATTCCCCGGCCGCACCAAGAATTTTCTTGCAATATACGCCGCATTCTGCTAAGATTAGGAACATGATTTGATCAGGAGGTAGCAACATGGCACTTATCATTCCAAAAGACTATGACCCCAAGCTGACCATCCGTCAGACTCAGGAGGCCATCAAATATATCCGTGATACCTTTCAGAAAGAATTCGGAAAGGAAATGAATCTGGAGAGAATCTCCGCTCCCCTCTTTGTTCCCAAAAGCAGCGGCCTGAACGATGACTTAAACGGCGTGGAGCGCCCCGTATCCTTCGATATGGCCGCCATTCCCGACGAAACCGTGGAAGTAGTTCACTCCCTGGCAAAATGGAAGCGTATGGCGCTGAAGGATTACGGCTTCCGGGTAGGCGAGGGACTTTATACCAATATGAATGCTATCCGCCGGGACGAGGAACTGGACAATCTCCATTCCGTTTACGTAGATCAGTGGGACTGGGAAAAGGTTATCCGCAAGGAGGACCGGAATATGGAAACCCTGCAGAACACCGTCCGGGACATTTTCAAGATCATCAAGCATATGCAGCATGAGGTATGGTACAAATATCCCGATGCCGTAAACCATCTTCCCAAAGACATCACCTTCGTCACCACCCAGGAGCTGGAGGACCGGTGGCCTGACAAGACTCCCAAGGAACGGGAAGATCTGATCTGCAGAGAGCACGGCTGCGTATTCCTCATGCAGATCGGCGACAAGCTGGCCAGCGGCGAGCCTCATGACGGCCGGGCGCCGGACTATGACGACTGGACCCTGAACGGAGATATTCTCTTCTGGTTTGAGCCCCTTCAGCGGGCACTGGAGATCTCCAGCATGGGAATCCGCGTCGATGAAGAAGCCCTCCACCAGCAGCTGATCAAAGCCGGCTGCCTGGAGAGAGAGCAGCTCCCCTATCATCAGATGCTTCTCAACGGCGAGCTTCCCTATACCATCGGCGGCGGCATCGGCCAGTCCCGTCTGTGCATGCTCCTGCTGTGCCGCGCCCATATCGGTGAAGTGCAGGCCAGCCTCTGGCCCAGAGAAATGCGCCGGGAATGCGCTGCTCACCGGATTTTCCTGCTCTGACAGGCAGACATATTCATAGCCTCCGGCTCTTCCGGAGGAACGATCCCTTATCCAATCACCGTTTAATCTCAGGCGTAGGAGAACGATTGCTATGGATTTATGTGAATTGACAGAAATACTCTGGAAAAAGTATATTTCCCCCGATCCGGCGGATCAGGCTTCGGTTTTGGAATACCTGGCTCCGGACTGCGTGATCATCGGCACCGGGGCCCACGAGTTTTATACGGAACTGCCCGCCTTCGCTCAGGCTATTCAGAATGAAATCACGGAAAGAGAAAATGTGGTCTTCCAGTGCCGCGGCTTCCAATGCGAGGAGCGTCCCCTGACACCGGATATCAGCCTGGTATACGGCACCCTGCACATATGGTGGGAAAGTGAAGACGGGCAGGTCTGCATCAATATGAACAGCCGGTTTTCCATCATCTTCCGGAAAATCGACGGAAGCTGGAAATGTGTTCATATTCATCAGTCTCTTCCCAACCAGGACCAGCTGCCGGGAGAATATTTCCCGAAAAAGCTGTCCGAACAGCTGAAGGAGGCCAAGGAAAAGGTCTGTGAGATGACTCTGCTGGCCCAAAATGACAGTCTGACCGGGCTGACAAACTTTCATACTTTTGAATCTCTCTGGAAATCCTGGGACCGGGAGGACACCTGGCTGTTTCTTCTGGATCTGGACGATTTCAAAAATATCAACGACTGCTTCGGCCATGTCACCGGAAACCACGTGCTGAAAAGGGTGGCTCATATTCTGGCCGGAAGCGTCCGCTCCCATGACATTGCCTGCCGTATGGGCGGAGACGAATTTATGCTGCTGTGCAGCGGACTGAAGGATGAGGAAAGCGCCCGGCATCTGGCGGACCGGATTCTGAAAAATATGAAATCCTCTCAAAATGACCTGGAGTGCTGGCCGGGCATTTCCATCGGAGGAACCCCCGTCGTTCGGGGGGAAGGTCTGGAAAGCGCCATGACACGGGCGGACGAAGCCCTCTATTTTATCAAAAAAGCTCAGAAAAACAGCTATCACTTCTATCCCGCTCCCGCAAAAAAGGAACCCGAAGCATAACTTTGGGTTCCTTTTTTGCGGATCAAATTCCCTTCACAGGCATTCCGTTCACCTCTACCCGGTCATCCACGGCGATCACCAGGCACTTTCTCCCGTCCACTATCTTCGTTTCAATCAGTCCCGCACAATCCGGGCTGACCTGAATAGTAATATCGGGAGTCTTAATGCTGAACTTTCTGGATTCGGCAATGTTCTCCGCCAGAAGGGAGGTTTTCTCCCCTGCGGTTTCCGCATATTCCTTATCAAAGTTTTCCAGCTTTTCCTCGGAAGCTCCGCTCATTTCCAGCAGGCGCTTCACATCTCTTCCCGTCAGCTCCAGAGGCTCGGGATCCTCTTCGTGAGCGGCAATCAGCTCCTGAAGATTGTCATGGATGGTCCGCACCGCCTCATAGCTGCACTCCTCTCCCAGAGTGTCCCGGATCACCGCATTAAAGATCTCCTTCTGCGTCCCCGCATCCATGGGAGCCGTACATCCGAACATTCCCTCCACAAATTCCGGCTGCAGATCCGCCGCCTTTTTAGAGTAATACAGCATACCGTGAATATCGGTCTCCCGTCCGTTGAAGGCCGGAAACAGAAATCCGGTCATGGGATCTCCCACCAGCCAGTCTCTGGACCGGTCCTCAATATGGTTGTTCTCCTCATTGTAGCAGAGTCCCGGCTTTGACAGAGCCACCGGGCAGATGCATCCCAGCACAAACTCATATACCGTATCGGAAGCGTCTTCCATAACCATTCCGTCGGAAGCCTTTCCCGGCACGTCGTAAAGCCCGTGAATCATCAAAATCAGATAGTTTTCTCCGAAGGGATAGGTTTCTATGATTCGGTCATAGAGCTGATCCAGCAGCTCTTCATCCTTCAGCTGGGATTCTCTCACCCGCCAGAGGAACTGCTGCCGTCCTCCTTCTCCCTCTTCCGCCAGCGGAAACTCCAGATTCTGAAGACTCCTGCCCAGGCTGCCGGACAGAGCCTTTTTAAACAGCTTCAGATATTTGAAGCCCTCTTCCTCAGGAAGAGCCAGAAAGGTCTCCTTAAACGCCAGCTTTTTCGTCTTTTCATAATCCACATAGCAGCCGCAGATGCGGGTAAGGCAGCAGTCCTCCATACGGAACAGCTTTCTGATCTCTGCAATCTCTTTTTTTACCATAGTTTCTCTCCTTTTCCGTCTGCCGGGTCATCTCTGCAGCTCCGGCAGCATTTCCTATATCCGCGTCAGAGCCGTTACGCTCTTTTCCGGAATAAACAGAGGCACATTTTCCACAATCAGGCCGGAGTTTTCCAGACCGTACCACTTTGCCGGCGATCCTGCCCAATGGCGGATGCCGTACTTCATGGAAACGGCCGCTCTGCCAAGGAAGGGAAGCCGGCTTTCCGGAACCAGGGTCTTGCGGATCAGGCAGAATTTAAAAGATCCCGCCTGATCGCCGGAGTAGATGGAATAGCGTTTTTTCTGAGGAGGCAGCTCCCCCGTCTCCGTCAGTTCTCCCACAATCTGCCTCAGGCTCACATTGATTCTCTGGTTGATCTTAAATCCCAGGTTCAGCCTCACATGAAAGATAAAGTCCGTTCCGAAGGTCTCCACATGATACTCCGAAGTATAGGGCTCGTCCGTCACGTGGATATGAACAAACCAGTAAGCGTCCGCCCTCTTTGTATCCTTATCCAGAATGGAATAGAGAATATCCCTGTCCAGGTACTCCGGATCCTCCGTCTTTGTAAGAAAGACCATATTCTCGCACTTTTTCGGAATGGAGCCGTCATTTCTCAGCCTGTCCAGCTCCGGGATGAAATCCCGGATCCGCAGCTCCACCCGCTGCAGCTCCTCCACCTCTGTCCCCTTATCCCATACGGCCATAATAACAAAAAGGCACAGAGCAATCAATACGGCCACATAACCTCCCGCCCAGAATTTTCCCAGGCTGGAACCGAAAAAGACGAGTTCCAGCGATCCGAATGCGGCTGCCGTCATGCAGGCGGCCGCCGGCATTTTTTTCGCCTTCCACAGATAAGCCGTGAGAAGGACGGTGGTCATAAGCATGGTAACCGTAATGGCCAGCCCGTAGGCCGCCTCCATCCTGGCACTGGTGCGGAAATACAGAATCACGGCGGAGCAGCCTGTCCAGAGGGCCGTGTTAACCAGCGCTATGTACAGCTGTCCTTTGGTTTTGGAGGGATAGACGATCTGCATATGAGGCATCAGGTCCAGGCGAATGGCCTCGGAAACCAGTGTAAAGGATCCGCTGATCAGCGCCTGGGAGGCGATCACCGCCGCTGCCGTTCCCAACAGAACTCCTGCCGGCCGCACATCTCCGGGAAGCATTTCAAAAAACGGATTCATATCCGGGATAGCCGCCAGCTCCCCGCTTCCCCGATGGGTAATCAGCCATGCTCCCTGCCCCAGATAGTTGAGGATGAGGCACAGCTTCACAAAGGGCCAGCTGAAATAGATGCTGCTCTTTCCCACATGGCCCATATCCGAGTAGAGCGCTTCCGCTCCCGTGGCAGCCAGAAATACGCTTCCTAAGAGCATCAGTCCCTTTTTATTGCAGGGGCTTACCAGCACTCCCGCCGCCCGGAGAGGATTGAGGGCCGCCAATACCCAGGGCTCCCGCGCCAGGTAATAGGCGCCGGCCGCTCCCAGAAACAGAAACCACACCGTCATTACCGGCCCGAATACCCTGCCGATGGCGCTGGTCCCCAGCCGCTGCATGCTGAACAGCACAGCAATAATCAGCAGAGAAATGGCTACGATCTTACTCTGGTTTCCTCCCAGGAGCTGCTCCATGAGGGGAATGCTCTTCAGTCCTTCCACCGCCGTCGTCACAGTTACTGCCGGGGTCAGGACGCCGTCCGCCAGAAGGGCGGCTCCTCCGATCATCGCCGGCCACACCAGGTGCTTCCCATACTTTTTCACCAGGCTGTAAAGGGAAAAGATTCCCCCCTCGCCGCGGTTGTCCGCCTTCATGGCAATGGCCACATATTTTACCGTAGTCAGCAGCGTAATGGTCCAAATGACCAGAGACAGGGAACCCAGCACAAACTCCGGATCCGCGCTCCCGATTCCGCCGTTTCCTCCTATAACCGACTTCATCACATACATGGGCGACGTTCCGATATCGCCGTATACCACTCCGATCGCCACCAGGAGCATTCCCGGGCGAAGCTTATTCAGTTTTTTTTCATTCATTTCTTTATCCTGCTTTCTTTCCTGTTGTTTTCTCAAATACAGAAAGCAGAAATTTTCTTTTTTCCGTCCTGCCGGTGGCGCACGGTGATCCACCCCAGAAACAGGGGCAGGAGAAACAGCTCCAGCCGGAGGTACTGGGAAAATACCCTCTTTAAAACATCCCACAGGGAGCAGGGGAGAAGGGGAAGCGGGCACAGAAAAAGCCTCGCCGCGCCGAGGATCCGGGGCGTCTGCCTGTCTTCTCTCTCGCTCCAGAGAGCTTCCGACAGATATTTCCCCGCAGGCAGACTTTCCGCCGCACGGATACAGGCATCGCCTTCCTTCTGCCCGGGCAGAGCTTCCCCGCCCGCCCGTGCCGGCAGCACGGCCGCCAGCAGAAATACGGCCAGGCACAGCGCCGTATATCGAATGATCCGTTCCATTCCATTCCCTCCTTTCCCAAAGTTCATTCGAATATAGCACTAAGCCTGACCGCTGTCAATATCCAATCAGCCTTCCTCGCCTTCGTTCAGATATTCCATGATTCCCATATGAACGGTCCATGCCATCCGGTCCTGATAATCCTCCTGTCCCAGCGCCTCCGCCTCCTGACGGTTGCTCAGAAAGCCGCATTCCACGATTACAATGGGCTCCTTCACATGAAGAAGGAGGTAGTAGCTGTCATTTGCCTTTGCCTGTCTTTTGTTCTCCTCTCCCAAAACATAAGAAAAACGGTCCTGGATCAGCTCCGCCAGCCGTTTCCCCTTTTCCGAACCTCTGTAATAAAACACCTGTCCACCGGACACGTCCTCCTGATGGTAGCTGTTCTGGTGAATGCTCACCACAGCGTCCGGGCGGGCATCGCTGATAATCTCGCACCGTTTTTTCATATCCGCCGTTTTTTTCTTTTTGTCCCCCTCCCGGTAAAGCCCCTCGTCCTTCTCTCTGGTCATGACTACCTTTACTCCTGCATTTTCCAGATAGAATTTCAGCCGTTTTGCAATGGCCAGATTAATATCCTTTTCCAGGCTTCCGTCCACTCCCACTTTGCCGGGATCGTTCCCCCCGTGACCGCTGTCGATCACTACCACCTTCTGTTCCCGCTGTGCCGCCTGTCCCTCCGCCCTGGCCGCCTCCAGCATTCCCAGATGTCTGGCTGCGAAAAAAACCACCAGCAGAAGAGCAAGACCCATAAGCGGCTCCGCAACTGTTTTATTCACCAATGACCTTCCGAAGCTGCCGTTTATACTAAATATATCGGCCGCAGGCTCAAAAAAGAACCTGCGGCCGCATATCCGGCGCTCCTATTTCAGGGCCTTTTCCAGCTCCCGGACTACGATCTGAAGAGCCTTGATTCTGGCGTATTTCTTGTCCACCGAAGGAAGAATATGCCAGGGGGCAAACTCCGTGCTGGTTTTCTGGATCATCTCATTTATCGCCTCTTCATACTGATCCCATTTCTCCCGGTTTCTCCAGTCCTCATCCGTAATCTTCCACTGCTTTTCCGGAGTATTCTGCCGGTCGGTAAACCGCTCCAGCTGGGTGTCCTTGTCAATCTGAACCCAGAATTTAATGATCACCGCTCCCCATTCGGAAAGCTCTTTTTCAAATTCATTGATTTCATTATATGCCCGCTTCCAGTCATTCTCGCTGCAGAAGCCCTCCAGCCTCTCCACCATTACCCGGCCGTACCAGGTCCGGTCAAAAATGGCAATGTGGCCTGTCTTGGGGAGTCTTGTCCAGAACCGCCACAGATAATGTCTGGCTTTCTCTTTCGGCTCCGGACTGGCAATGGGATGAACCTCATAGCCTCTGGGGTCAAGCGCTCCCGTGATCCGTTTGATATTGCCTCCCTTTCCGGCCGCATCCCAGCCTTCATAGGCAATGATCACCGGAACCTTCTTTCTGTACAGTCGGTTGTGGAGCTCACTCAGACGGGACTGCAGCTCCTTCAGCTCTTTTTTATAGTCTTCCTCGGAAATGGAACAGCTTAAATCCACCTGGGAAAGAAGGGGCATTTTTACCAGCGGGAACACATTCTGCAGAATGGGAACGGCTCCCCGGCTGTTCTGGAACGCCACCTCCAAGCCTCCGCAGAGAGCCTCCATAGCCTGCAGCAGCGCCCAGCGTCCGTCCTTCGCATCCACAATATACCAGGGGGCATTGGATGAGCCTGTGTCCGCCATACAGCGGTCAAACAGCTCCTCACACCGGTCATAGTTGGAGTTCTGCAGTTTGTCCCACCGGCTCACCCGCCATTCCGTATCCTTCTGCTTCTTCAGATGTTCGATTCTTTTTTTCTGCTCCTTTTCCGTAATATGGAAAAACAGCTTTACCAGCAGATAGCCGTTGTCCGTGAGCTGCCGCTCCATACGGCGCACGCTTTCCACCCGCTGCTCGTAGCCCTTGTCGCTCAGTTCACCCAGCAGCCTCTGCTTGACGATCTCATCCATCCACGCAGAGTCCAGAAATTCGAATTTCCCCTCCTGGGGAATCCGGACCACATAGCGGTAAAGAAACGGTCTGCGCTTCTCATCCTCCGTAGCCTCTTCCATGGCGGCAACCCGGAAAAAACGTGGATCAATATTGCGTATGATCTTCCCGATGACGCTCCCCTTTCCGGCAGCCCCCCATCCTTCCACGATCACAATCACCGGAAGCTTGTGCTCCTTTACCTGAATCTGATACGCCTCCAGCTTTTTTTCCGCTTCCTTCAGCCGTTCTTTCAGTTCTTCCTCTTCCGGCATCTCCGCCGGCACCCATTTCTTCAGCATATGCCATCTCCTTTCCTGCAGGCCTTAGTTTCCCCCCGAAACAGCCCGCCATTCCTTCCGGCGCCTTCCTTATCCCAGCTCGTCCGCCAGTGCCGCAAACTGCTCCAGCGTCAGCGCCTCTCCCCGCACTGCCGGCGGCAGTCCCAGCTTTTCTATGGCCGCCGCAATCTCCTCCTTGGAGAAAAACAGCTCGGGAGAATTATTGAGACCGTTCTGCAGGGTCTTGCGCCTCTGATTGAAGGATGCCCGGATCAGGGCAAACAGCAGCTTCTCATCCTTTACCTTCACCGGCATTTCCCGATGTCTGGTCAGGCGGATCACCGCCGAGCCCACGTTCGGCCGCGGAATAAAGCAGTTTGGCGGCACATTGGCCACAATATAAGGTTCGGCGTAATACTGAACCGCCAGGGAAAGAGCGCCGTAATCCTTCGTTCCCGGTCCCGCCTGCATCCGCTCCGCCACTTCCTTCTGCACCATCACCGTAATATTGTCAATGGGCACCCCGCTCTCAAACAGTCCCATGATAATGGGGGTAGTGATATAGTACGGCAGATTTGCCACCACCTTGATAGGCTTTCCTCCGTTATATTCCTCCGCCAGCGCCCGGATATCCACCTTCAGAATATCCTCGTTCAGAACGGTCACATTGTCATATTCCCTCAGCGTCTCCTTCAGAATGGGAATCAGGTTGCCGTCAATCTCCACAGCCACCACCCGGCCGGCATTTTCCGCCAGATACTGGGTCATAGTACCAATGCCCGGGCCGATCTCCAGCACCATATCGTCTTCCGTCAGTCCGGCAGCCAGAATAATCTTTTCCAGCACATGGGTGTCCACCAGAAAATTCTGGCCGAATTTTTTCTGAAATGCAAAGCCGTACTTCTGTATGATCTCAATCGTATTCTTGGGAATTCCTAAATTTGCCATTGTTCTCTCCTACTGCTCTCTCAGACGGTACAGCCGTCTGGCATTCCGGTTGGTGATCTCCGCCGCCTCTTCCTCTGATATCCCTTTGATCTGAGCCAGCGCTGCCGCCACATAGGGGAGATTGAGGGATGAATTTCTTTTCCCCCGATTTGGCACGGGAGAAAGGTAGGGACAGTCCGTCTCCAGAACGATCCGGTCCATAGGCGCAAAGGCGGCTACCTCCTTCAGCTTTTTCCCGTTCTGAAAGGTAAGCACCCCGCCGATCCCGATGAAGAATCCCATATTCAGGTACTCTCTGGCCATATCCGTTCCGTAGGAAAAGCAGTGAATCACTCCGCCGATCTCCTCCGCCCTGGCCGCCTTCATAAGGTCCAGAGTATCCTTTGCCGCATCCCGGCTGTGAATAATTACCGGAAGCTTCACCTCTCTGGCCAGCTCCAGCTGACGAAGAAACCATTTTTTCTGAATTTCCCGCTCCGGCTGATCCCAGTAATAGTCCAGGCCGATTTCTCCCACAGCCACGACCTTGTCTTCTCGGGAAGCCGCCTTCAGCCGTTCCAGCTTCTCTTCATTCAGCTCCCCCGTCTCGTTGGGATGTACTCCCACCGCTCCGTAAAGACAGGGCCATCTGCGGATCAGCTCCAGCGTTCTCTCCGTACTCTCCATACTGGCTCCCACATTGACCGCCGCCTCGATTCCATTCTCTCTCAGACTGCTCAGCAGTTCCTCCCTGTCCCCGTCGAAAGCCTCGTCGTCATAATGCGCGTGTGTATCAAAAATCATCATTGCCTCCAAATCATTAAAATAACAGCAGCTGCAGACCCTTCAGGATGAGCAGATGGACCGGATAAAACCAATAGGCCCAAAGCCCCAGCTTCATTCCCCGTCTGCCGTTATAACGCTCCATAAGGGGAATAAAGCAAAGGTAGGGAATGCACATCACATTAGGGTAAATGGCAAATCCCGCAGCGGCCGCCCCGATCCTTCGTTTTTCCCGATCATTCCTAAACAGCCAGAGAAGCGCCGCCAGCACTACCCCGAAAAATCCGTAATCACTGCCCAGGAGCCGCGCGCCGCAGCCGCCTGCCGCCGCAATCGCGGCAATACGCAGACTGTTCTGTCCGTATCTTTCCATCCCCCACATCACCGCTATCCCAATGGCAAGGGTGAAAAAAACATTCTGGCCTTCCGGGGCAAACACTCTGCCGAACAGAAGCAGATCAAAGGGGACCTCCGAAACCGCAGCAAACAAAAGCAGACGCAAAAAATACCGCTTCCTGTTTCCCGTATGGAAAAATCCTTCCGCCAGAAGAAAACAGTAGATGGGAAACGCCAGCCTTCCCACCGCTCTCATGACAAGATACGGAGCAAACCATCGGGGATCCTCCGATGCCGCAGGGTAAACAAGAGCCACCGCGCAGTGATCCGTAAGCATCGCCGCTATGGCTGTCATCTTAAGCATCGCCCCGGTCAGTCCGGCCGCTTTCCTTCCCTCTTGCTGAAACATGACCCATTCTCCTTTTGCGGTTCTGCAGGTCTTCCGCCGCATTGCTGTATTTCATTATTATATATAAATCGGGGAGA
The DNA here is from genome assembly GCA_944377325.1 of uncultured Lachnospiraceae bacterium. Classification (GTDB taxonomy): domain Bacteria; phylum Bacillota; class Clostridia; order Lachnospirales; family Lachnospiraceae; genus Lachnoclostridium_A. Next base: position 22,759 of record CALWEP010000064.1, on the reverse strand, counting down.
AATTTCCACTGTTTGTAAAAACAGGTTTATTTTCTCCCCGTTTTCCGAACAATCCCGCATCTCAGGACTTATTGGGGCCGGAGGAAAGAAAAAGGCCCGGCAGCCGCCGGGCCTCCATATTCAGTTTAGCCAGCTGCGGAGCTGCAGCTGTTTTGGTGATGGTATATGGGAGTGATTAATGGTTGGTGATAGTAATGCCCCCAGTAGTTGTCTTTAATGATTCAGAACCACTTCCGACAAAGACCGTATGCCAGCCTACGAGACGGTACGATTCATTCAACTCAGGACAGGTTATCTCCGTATCTACAGTTGCCTGGGAAAGCTGTCCGTTTGTGGGATAAAAATTATACGTCAAATAATCAATCTGCTCCCAGTCATTTCCGATATATTGTTCTACTGATATTTCCATCTGGATCTCGTCCACATTCACATGGCAGAAAGTCGACATATCAATCCCTATTTTCCCGTTCCTGAGGTTGGTTATGGTCAAAAGTCCGTCTGCAATCCAGTTTCCCCTTCGATCGGAAATTTTTACAACAGACTGCTGATCGGAGCTCAGTCCATTGGAAGAAGACATTGCGAAAACAGGCATCGTTCCCAAAATCATGATTAAAACAGCAGCTAAAATACTCTTCACAAATTGCTTCATATTAATCCCCCTATTTCTGATAGAAATACAAACCCTCAACTACTTTTTTAAATTCGTCTTCTTCCATAACACCGCTAAAATAGTAATATGCTTCATCCGTTGTAATTTCAGCGCCAAACTCTGTCTTATTTTCACTTAATTCATTTCTGCATAGCAAAATTGTCTGGCCAAGTATTCTATGATACTCTTCATCATATTTTACTCTGTCAGAGCCATGCATATTTGCATTTTCAGAGAAACTGCTAAGCTCCGATAAATGTACTATATGACCATTATAATCAAAACTTAATATTGCCCCCTGTTCTATAAAAGCAATATCTGTAAACTTCATTCCATAGGGAACATACTTCAGTCCAACTACTGGTATCTGCAGCTTTTCTCCGATTTGCCTATAAGCCCCCTCAATATTACTATTTGTCCGTCCCGTCATCTCCACATTATTCCACGCCACACCTGCGTCCGTTCCACTTCCACTAACTTCCCTATAGTGAATCCTTCCCCGTCCTATACTTACCACACCGCCTACGCCGATCGCCCCCAATATAGCTGCAACCAGCAGTACGCGGGCTATTTTTTTTCTTCCGCGGCGCACAGACGGAAAGGTGCCTGTGAAACTGGCAACACCTGAAATTCTGGGAGTTTCCTTCCTCTCTGCTCTTTTCATCATTTCCTCCACTTTTTCCATAATCAGCCGAAACTCGTTTTCCGGAGCCTGAAGCTCCGGCGAAGTGTCAGGATGGGCCATAGCATCGTCCATTTCCCGTATCAGCTGCTCGTCAGAAAAGCCATAGGCGGCTTTGATTTCATCGTCCATACTGTTGGGCCGCTGCCCACTGCTTTTCCTGCTGTCCAAAAAACACCTCATTCTGCCAATTATCCTCAACTTCCCTTTTTTGAAAGGGTTGACTTTTCATATCTTATGGGTAGTATAGTAGTAAGAAATATATCCCGAATTGCTGTGGCGGTAACTTTATGAAAAAAATCATTCTGACCGGCGGCGGTACGGCCGGGCATGTCACTCCGAACCTTGCTCTGATCCCTTCCCTTCAGGAACGGGGGTATGAGATCCAATACATCGGCTCTTATCAGGGTATTGAAAAGAAACTGATTGAAGATGCCGGAATTCCCTATCACGGCATTTCCTCCGGTAAACTCCGTCGTTACTTTGATTTGAAGAATTTCTCCGATCCCTTCCGGGTTCTGAAGGGATATGGTGAAGCGCTTAAGGTCATGAAAACCTACAGACCTGATGTCGTCTTTTCCAAAGGGGGCTTTGTGGCCGTTCCTGTGGTTCTGGCCGCCAAACATTACAGAATCCCTGTCATCATCCATGAGTCAGACATGACTCCCGGGCTGGCAAACAAAATCTGTATTCCCTCCGCCGAAAAGGTATGCTGCAATTTCCCTGAAACTCTGAAATATCTGCCTAAGGAAAAAGCTGTCCTCACCGGCTCTCCCATTCGCCGGGAGCTGCTGGAGGGCGACCGTCTTTCCGGGCTCCGCTATGCCGGTCTTTCCGCAAACCGCCCGGTAATTCTGGTGATCGGCGGAAGTCTGGGTTCGGTCACTGTAAATACTGCCGTGAGAAGCATTCTTCCCAAACTCCTGTCCGGTTACCAGGTGATACATATCTGCGGAAAGGGCAATGTGGATCAGGGTCTGACCGGCACTCCCGGATATGTTCAGTACGAATATGTAGATGCACCTCTGAAGGATCTGTTTGCAGCCGCGGATCTGATCATATCCCGAGCAGGGGCCAATTCCATCTGCGAGATTCTTGCTCTCAGAAAGCCCAACGTGCTCATTCCTCTTTCCGCTGCCGCCAGCAGAGGCGACCAGATATTAAATGCAAAATCTTTTGAAAAACAGGGCTTCAGCACTGTTCTGGAAGAAGAAAGCCTGACGGGCGAAGCCCTTTATCAGGCCGTTGTATCCACAGACCGAAACCGCTCTCAGTTCATCTCCGCAATGGAGCAAAGTCAGCTTTCAAACGCAGTGGACACGATCGTATCTCTCATCGAATCCTGCTCTGCGGACTGAGGGAAATATTCCGGTCCCAGCACTCTTCTCAGATGAACTCTGGCTCTCATCAATCGGGAACGGCACGCCGTTCCCGAGATTTTCAGCAGCTCGCTGGCTTCCGCCGTTGTGTAATCCAATACGCAGCAGCAGTAGATCACATCTCTCCAGTCCGGCTTCATCTCATCGATCGCTCTGCGGATCTCACGGTAACGCAGTTCCTCGATCACCACATCCGAAACATCTTTTCCAATGCACTGGTGCATCACTTCCGGAGACAGCTTCCCGTCCTCCGTCTCTATGCTGACTTTCCCGTAGCGGCAGTTCTTTCTGTATAAATCCACACACTTTCTCTTTAGGATTCTCACCAGCATCGCTTTCACGCTGCCTACAGCAACACTGCTCTCCTCAAGCATATACGCCTGATAGTAGGATGCGAATGTCTCCTGTATCACATCTTCGATATCATCATAAGCGACTCCGCATCTCTTGGCAATTGTCCTCAAAGGCGCCTGATACGTCTCATAAATCTGCTGGAAATCCTGATTTCTGTCTTGTCCCATTCTCTTCCCTGCCCATCATTCTGTTCTTTATAATGCGCGTCTGATCAGCTCCGCGGTTTCCGACAGCTCCTCTTTTGCAGCCTCTCCCGGTTTCCATGAGACCATCTCCGGTCCTCCGTCATACCGCGGAATGATATGCACATGAAAATGGAACACGGTCTGTCCTGCAGACCTTCCATTGTTCTGCACAATATTGAAACCGCTGCATCCCAGCGATTTCTTCATGGCAGCCCCAATCTGTGCCGCAAGGGGAAGAGCCTTTGCAGCCACGGCATCATCCAAAGCGCACACATCCTGGTAATGATCCTTCGGAAGAATCAGTGCATGTCCTCTGGAAGCAGGTCCCAGGTCCAGGATCACGCGAAAATCCTCATCCTCATAGATTGTGGAGGATGGAATCTCCCCATTTGCAATCTTACAAAAAATACAGTTACTGTCCTTCATTTCTACCTCCCTCCTCAGCTTACGGCCCCTTTCTTTCCGGCCCGTTATAAAAAATAACCGCCAGAAGGAATCCAAGAACCAGGCCGCCTATATGAGCAGCGTTGTCAACTCCGGTGCTGGTAAAGCCGAAATAAAGGGAACAGATAATAAACATCACCAGCTGCCTTGTACTCAGGTCCTCCAGCCTTCCCCTATTCCGCAGCACGATATACAGAAGACCGCCGATCACTCCGAAGATCGCTCCCGACGCTCCTGCAGACACTGCCTGCTCATAATCGTTGATACTGACTGTCATAGAAAAAACGTTTGCCCCGATACCGCAGATCAGATAAAAAAAGAAATATTTGATGCTGCCCAGCGCACGCTCCAGATTATCTCCCAGCACGAACTGAATCACCATATTGTTGGCCAGATGAGAAAATCCGAAGTGCATGAACACAGCGGTCAGAAGGCGGTAATATTCTTGCTCTTTTACCACCAGCGGAACATACATCGCTCCGTGCTGAATCATGAATCTTCCGCTTTCCGTAGAACCCTGAAGCTCCAGCCATAAAAAATACAAAACATTTACGGCTATCAGGGCTGCGTTCACATATGCTGTCTTTCTGCGGCGGTACGGCTTCATACGCTTTCTCCTTTATTATACAAAGCCATTGTACCATATTTGCCAATGTTTGTTAATACTCACAGAAATAAAAAGCCCACATCTGCAAAATATATTTCACTTCCCACAGGCAGAGAGACCGTCTCATTGTTCTGAAGCAGGCGTCCCCCCACTCTCACCCCGTTGGTGGAGTTCAGATCCGTTACCGTATATCCCTCGTCCCCTCTGTCTATGCGGGCGTGAAGGCGGCTGACCGTATCCCGCATAATCACAAAATCGACCAGACCTTCCTGCTTTCCTATCAGGAAAGGGACGTACGGAATACGGATATCCCTGCCGCCGGAAAGGGCCGCCAGCATCCTTTCCCCCTCTCCCTGCCGTTCCGTCAGGGCTGCCTGCATCCGGGCCGGATAGGAAGGGGCCTCATAGCGGACCTTCCCTTCCGCCACACCCCGTTCTTCCTCCTCCCGAACCGAAGACCAGCCTTCATACCGGCAGAGCCCCGGCTGCTCTGACCCCGGCTCCCTGCTGTCCGTCTCCCACTCTTCCTCGTCAGGGAATGTCATATGCCAAGGCTCTTCCTCCTTTCGTTTTCTTTTCCATCTTCCCAGAATCCCCTTCTTTTCTCTCTCCTCAGGAAGCTGCTCCGCCTCTCTCTCCTGCATTCTGAATTCTCTCGTCTGGCCCTCACGGGAAAACCGCTCTCCTTCTCTCCTCTCCGGTCCCTGAATCGCCTTCGCTCCGGTCGGCTGATACAGGGTGCGGAGCAGATCTCTGATTCCATAATTTTCACGTTTCGTCACCTGAAGCAGTTCATAGGCAAGCACTACCCCTTCCCGGTCCTCATGGCTGATTCTGCCCAGCAGATATTCCATCAGCCGGCCCACCGCCTCCGGAAAACTGCCGCAGCGTTCCGGGGCAAAGCATAAAGAAACCGCATAATTCTGAGGCTCCACATAAATAAAATCCGGTTCCAGCAGAATATGTTCCTCGCTGAGAAGATACTTTGCCATTTCTTCCGCAGCCGCCGCGATGCACAGAATCAGATGTCTCAGCTCTTCCCCCTTCATTTCTCTCCTCTCCACCATACGGCTCAGAGGCTGGCGGGACGTGATCTCATAACGGCATTCCTTCTTTTTTTCCGTCTCTCTGATCTGAAAGGGCAGAAAACCAGGTATGCGGTTCTCCTCCGCCATCCGCATTTCATAGCTGTCTTCGTCAGATTCCATTTCAATAATCAGATAATTATGTCTGATCTCTCTCTGATAACGAATCTTCATCTTCCACCTTCTCCTCTATGACAGATACCATTCTTAAAAACCTCTCCGGCTCATACCGTTTCATGGAGATTTCCCGCACCTGACCATTTCTTTCTCCCGTTCCTTCCAGGCGGCCTCCCGTTTCCCTGACCCGGATCTCATAGCCCATGACCTCCAGTCCTGCCTCCGCCCGCTCTCTCAGGGAATTCTCTTCATCATATCGGATCTGCTCCATGGCTTCCTCCAGCATCATGGCACAAACAGCATGATCCTTCAGCCGAAACGTCCAAAGAATCCCCTGGGTCACTGCCAAAATCAGAATGCTCATAATCCATGCCGCTTCCACCGTATAGCTCCCCTTCAGCCGCTTTCTCCTCCTCTTTTCCATACTGCCTCCTTCTATCTTCCCAGCATCCACAGCGCCGCCGGTACGGCAAAGGGCAAAAAGGGAACGGCCTTCTCTCTTACGGAAACATGATTCTTTTTCCCCCATATCAGCAGCAGGCCGCAGCAGAGGCCGCAAAGTCCCAGACTGGTCAGAAAAAGAGCCACGCTCCTTTCCAGGCCCAGAGCCACCCCGGCTACAACAAAAAACCATCCGTCTCCCTCTCCCACGGCGCCGCCGGACCATTTTGCAAACAGAACCATCAGAATCCCCGGCAGGAGGTTCACAGCTTCCGGCCCCATGCTCACCGGACCTTCGAAACACAGCTTGCCGAACCAGATCAGTCCCCCGAATACCACATAGATCCAGGCATCCACTTCTCCGGATTTTAAATCCTGCCAGGCAGCGATCAGCAAAAATCCCAAAAACAGCGCTTCTTTCATATCCATCTCGATTCCCCCTCCTATTCATTGTCCTCCGCAGTAAGAACAGGCTCCCAGATGTTCCGCTTCCTTCAGAGGGACCGCCCTCACATAAGCGGAAATGGCTCTGCAGTCCGTCCTGGAGTGATAGCTCTCCCCTCTGGGCATGATATAAACCCTGTTTCCCGCCGCCTCTCCGCAGACGGCACACGGTTCGTACTTTTTTCCGTCCAGATTTCTCAGGGTTTCCGCTTCTTCCCTGGATACCGCCGTAAGGTTGTTGTAAAGATAGTGGCAGGTGCGGCTCAGATGATAACGGCTTCCGTCCTTCCCCACATATACCAGCACCTCCTTTTCCCCCGCCCCTTCCTTTCCGGCGGACCCCAGCCCGTCCTTTCCGGTCCATGCCCTTCTGAAACACCGAACCTGCTGAGGAACCTCCTCCAGAAAAAACACGGGAAACGGCAGCCGAATGCGGTAATCCACGATCAGGTCAACGGTCTCTCCGTCTCTCAGAATACGGCTTTTTTCAGCCGAAAACCCCACCGCTCTTTCCGTACCCGCACAGTCTCTGGCCGCCCTTTCCGCCATCAGGCAGACCGCTTCTTCTGTCAGAGCTTCCTGCAGGCCGCCCTCCTGCTCCGGGATCAGGCCCGCGGCAAAATAGGCATATTCCGCGGCTTTTTCCCCTACGGCCTCTACTCCTGCCTGAATTTTCCGTCTGGTATCCATAATCCGAACGGGCAGCGCCATCAAAGCCATAAAAAACAGAAACATCGTCAGTCCCAGAGCCGCTTCCACAGTCATGCTCCCCCTCTGGGGACAGGAGACGGAAAAGGACACCCTTTTCCCGGCCGTATGGTTGTTTCTTTTCTTACAAAGGGGATTGCGTACTTGGAGAGTCACATTGCATTGTTTGAATTGATTTCTTTTACGTTGATACCGAAAAAAGGGCATCCCTTTCCACCTCCTTTCCTCCGGCAGAAGCCGTCTTTCTCAGTAGCTCCTTCCCGCCCTGATTTCCAGCCTGTAGCTTCCCTGCGCCCCGCCTGCGGAAAACAGGTGGAACGCCTCCGTTTCCGCCGTCATCTCCACGCGGACGCCGCAGCGCTCCATGAGAAATCCCGGCTCCGCCCGGCCTATGACATCCTGGATCACATCCATCATGCGGTACAGAAGAACTTCCTGCTCCGATGCCAGCAGCAGAAGCTTCAGATAGCTTTCATAGTTCAGCCCCCATTCCGAGCTTTCCGCCTCCGCATATCCGTCCCTTCCCAGCTCCAAAAGCTGGTCCAGGCTCAGTCTCCACTCCTCTCCGGTCTTAATCAGGGAAACCCTTCCGCCCGCATACAAGGTTCTCACATCTGCGGCAGCTTCCCCTAAAGCCCAGATGCCCATAATAAAGACAGCCATCACCTCCGTCAGAGGAAGCATGCCGGACGCTCCCACAATTACGGCCGCCAGCTCTCTGGCCTGGGCTCTCTTGGCAGGGTCTCTCAGAATATGCACAAGGTTCAGCCCCTCTCTCAGCGCCAGCAGCCTGGCCGCCGTTCCTTTCAGATTCTCTCTGTCTTCCTTTTCTCCGTTTACCAGATACTCCATCTGACAGGACAGCCCGGGTTCCGGTGCATCGAGGAAATGGGGGAAAAACTGACCGCAGTACTGAGCTGTAATCAGGCTCTCCGCCAGCGCTTCCACAGCACTGTCTGCCGTTTTTCCCACCTTCTGCTTTCCTTCCCCGCTTTCAGAGGGAAGCGGTTCCGATGCAATCGCTCCTCCCGGTATCTGGGCATCCTCCGGAAGCACCAGCCCCAGCAGACCATCCCCCGTAAGCCGCCGGATGTTTTCCAGCAGAGACTGTTTTTCCTTATCTGCCGTTCCGTGGGCGCAGGCCAGAGTCTTTTTCCGGAATCGTCCCATATGCTCTCTTACCGGTCTCCAAAGACTGTCCTCGTCCGGCTCCTCCCCTTCTTCCCCTTCCCAGCTGCTGATCACATCCATTACCTCCCTGGCTTCCTCCATTACGGCAGCTGTCAGCGTCCCGTTTTCCTCCGCCAGATCTGCCAGCCCCTCAATTTCCTCTCTCCTCGCTCCGTCCTCCGCCGTATAGGACCGGTACCGTTCATACTCTTCCCTGGCTGCCGCCTGCATTTCCGGCGTCATCTCCTCCATTCTGTCCTGCACCTTTCGATAAACCTCCTCCAATTCCCTGTGAAGTCTGTCCGCCTCTTTCTCATAGCGGTTCACCGCTCCGGAAACCTTCTCCAGCTCTCTCTTCAGTTCCTGACCCAGACGCAGAAAGCCTTCTCCGTCTCCTGCCGCCAAACGCTGCCTTCCTCTTTCCGCCAGCTCCCCTTGGGCCAGCTGCCCGTCATTCAGGGCCTCCACCGCCCTTTCCAGCTTCAGCGCCTGACCGGTCAGCCCTTCATACAGCCCGGATATTTCCTGAAGGGCGAACGCCTCCCTTATTCCGTCCCGAATCCCTCCCGCCTCTTCTGCGGAAAAGTCCAGCGTCCAGATCCCGTATTCCATATAATCCGTCACCTGCTGCAGAAGATGTTCCCCGCCGTCCTCCGTGATTTTCACAATCCTGTCCGCAGACACGGACGCCGTTTTGGCCGGATACCATCCTGCCGCTTCCAGATAGCCGTTAAAATAACGGGCAAACTCCTCCTCCAGTTCCTCCTCTCCCTCTGCCTCCCGGAGAAGAAGACGGTATTTTTTCCACAGCTCTCTGTGATATCCGGCCATTACGGAGTCCAGAGCGGAGTCTGCTGCAATTCTCAGATAGCACCTGGCCCCGGCCGTTCTCGCCGTCTCTGTCACTGCACACAGAAGAGCCGATATGCACATCATAATCATTGCCAGAAATACGGTGATCTGTCCGCTTTTTTTCATCAGTACACCTCTTTCGACTGTTTATTGATTTCCTTGAACACATTTGTGAGCAGCTCGTTGATCTGCTTTTTAAATATGATCACCAGACCGATCAGCACCACCAATATCAGTACCACCTCGATCACGCCCACTCCGTCCTCCTCTGTCCAGAACGCTTTCCACTCTCTTCTCAGATCCATACTTCTTCTCCTTTCCGGTCCTGCGGGACCTGTTCTCCGGCTTTTCTTAAAAGGACAGAAGCGCCGGAGCCGCAACCATGGCCATCACCACTCCCAACATGAGAAACAGCGGAAGCAGCAGCTTGGTGCCCGCCTCCTCTCCCCGCTTTCTGGCCAGGTTTTTCCGTTCCTCAAACGCGGCGGCCATCTCTGTTTTCATAGCTCCTCTCAGGTTCTTCGTTCCTTCCCTGCGGTTCTGCTCCAGCAGCCCCGCCAGCTTCAAGTACGGCTGAAGGCCGCACCGCCTTCCGAATTCCTGGTACGCTCTTCCCTCCGGCACCTTTTTCTCAATCTGACTCAGCGCCGTTTTCATCTCCTCATAAGCGCACCGTTCTCTCCCCCCTTCCCTCCTCCCCTGCTCATAACCTCTCACTACCTGCTCCCAGGCGCCTCGGACCGTCAGCCCTGCTCCCAGAAATACCGTAAGCTTTGAAAGCACCTCCGGATAATCCCTCAAAAGCTCCTGCTCTCTCCGCTCCCGTTCTCTTTTTCTTTTTTCTCTGTCTTCCGCTTCAAGGAACGCCGCTGCCGCCATTCCGAAAAACGGAAATGCCCAGAACGGCTCACCTTCCGGATCTCTGTAGGACAGTTCTCTTCCCTCAAAGCTTTCCGGAAGAGTCAGGCTTTCCCCGCCCTGATCCCTGTCTCTCCGCTCCACCTCCTCCAGAAACTCCTTTACCACCCGCTCTTCCCCCGTCAGCAGCGGCGGCAGCACCGTAGCTTCAAATTCGCATATTTTCTCATGGGTTCCGTCGGAAAGCACTGCTCTCAGCAGCGTTTTTTCTCCTTCCGCTCCGGCCTTTTCCCCGTATACCGCTCCGAAGCCGTCTATCAGCTCTCCGTCTGTTTCCCAGCGGATCTCCACCCCCCAGTCGTCTCTCCGGCTTATAAGATACAGATCCGTCCGCACCTGCTCCAGGGAAGGATTCTCCCCCAGAATCTGTTCCGGAAGCTCCTTTTCGATCCGTTCAAATACTTCCTCCGCTTCCTCCTCCGAGTAGCTTCTCTCCCTCACAGGAATCCGTACCTCCGTCTCCCGCTCCAGCAGGCCGTCCACCTCCATCCGGTAAAAGGCCGTCCCTTCTCCGTGGGAGTTTCTCCCTAAGGTCCTTCTTCCGCCTTCCCCGGCTCCTGCGGCGGCTGCCGCTCCGTAAAGCAGCAGTCCGGATACAACGCACAGCAGCTGAATCCTCCTCCTCTTCTTCTCCTCCATTTTTCTCCCCCATTTCCTGACTCACACCTCGATCTCCAAAATATGCCAGGCGGCTGCCGCTGCCGCCAGATAGCAGATCAGGCAGCCCGTCATTACGGCCCTTCCCAGTCCCGTCGTATACATAACGTCGAAAAATCCGGGAGAAGTGGCGTCCACATAAAGAACAATCCCAAAGGGCAGAGCGCTCATGATTCTCTGCTCCAGCCTTCTGGCGGCGGTGGCCGCCCGGATGTCCTCCTGAACCTGCATCCTGTCTCTGATTACTCCTGCGGTATCATCCATAATCGCCCCCAGGCGGCCGCCGCTGCGCTTTGCCAGCCGAAATACCTCCGCAAAGCTCCTGACGTCTTCCAGGCCGCTTCTCCTCCCCAGATCTGCCAGCAGATCCTCCACAGGGCGGTTCAGCCCCATCTGAGACACGATATGGGAAAATTCCTTAACGATCAGCCCGTCCGGGCCGTACAGGGCCTTCAGTTCCTCCACACTCAGGCGGAACGCATTTTCCACCGAATATCCCGAGCTCAGAGAGGAGGACAGCACCCGGATTCCTTCCCTGAATTCCAGAGCAAGCCTGTCCAGCCTCTTCCTTTTCAGAATCCGCTTCATCATCAAAGGGCCTCCCAAGCTCAGGGGGAAAAACAGCAGAAACGCCGCTGCGCTTCTGAAAAATACGTATGCCGTCAGGGCTGCCAGGCCGGTGCCTGCCGCCCAGCCCAGCAGCCATTCCGAAGGGGAAAGCCTGTATACGCTATAATTTACAGCCTGCTGCTGCCAGCTTTTCCCTGTTTTTAAGCTCTCCCGTTTTCTGAAGGCGTCCTTCCACCTTCTTTGTCCCCGTTCCCTCTTCCCGGAAGCGAAACAGGGGATAAAGGGCAATCCTGCCATTTTCATAACCTCCTATCTCCGAGATTTCCAGTACCTTCCGGCTCCTGTCCCTCAGCCTGCCCAAATGAACCCTAACGTCGATGGCAGAGGCGATCTCGCTGCGGATAGCGTCCAGAGGAAGGGCAGCCCCCATCAGCACCATGGTTTCCAGCCGGGCCAGCATATCCCACGTCCCGTTTCCGTGGCCGGTGCAGAGGGAACCGTCATGTCCCGTATTAAAGGCGGAAAGCATAGAAAATGCCTCCTCTCCCCTCACCTCCCCCACCACGATTCTGTCCGGCCTCATTCTCAAGGCCGCCCGGATCAGATCACCTACGGTCACAGGGCGGTTCCCCTCTCCGTTGTCATTTCTCGTCTCCAGACGAACCAGATTGGGCACCTGCCGGATCTGAAGCTCTGCCGAATCCTCAATGGTCACGATTCTCTCGTCTGCAGGAATATAGGCAGACAGCGCATTTAAAAAAGTGGTCTTTCCCGATCCGGTCCCTCCGCTGATGAAAATGTTGTACCTGGCTCTTACCAGAGTTCCGAGAAATGCAGCGGCTTCCTCCGTCACCGCTCCCAGTTCCGTCAGACGCTTCATGGTAATGGTCTCAGGAAATTTTCGTATGGTCAGAGCCGGCCCGTCCAGCGCCACCGGCGGCAGTACTACGTGTACGCGGGAACCGTCCGGGAGCCGGGCATCCGCAATGGGTTCCGCCACATTCACCACCCGGTTTACCCCGCTGACAATCTGCTGGATCGTATCCTCCAGCTGTTCCTCCGACTCAACGCTTCCCTCCCACCGGTGTAGACCGCCTCCCTGCTCGATGAAGATCCTGTCTTTTCCGTTTACCATGATTTCCGTAATGTCTCTCCGGTCCATCAGCTCCTGCAGGATTCCCAGACGGCGGAACGCGTCAAACAGCTTTTCCCTCATGCGGATCCTGTCTCCTAAGGGAAAAAACATCCCCCTTCCCGCCTCGGCAATCTCCTCGTCGATCATGCAGTAAAGCTCTTCATCCTCAATCTGACGGCAGTCCTCCAGTCTCCTCCTCACTCTTCCCCGCAGCAGCTCCCACCGCTCCTCATCATTCTCCCTCACGCTCTCTCCCTCCCCTCACCAGTCCTCTAGCAAAGTCTCCCAGCTCGCCCCAGAGCAGCTGTTCCGGATAGCTGTCCGCAGGCAGAGACACAGACAGCGCGGGAAGTCTTACCTTTTCCAGCTTGGCCATCACGCCCTCGCGCCCGGAGGCGTAAAGATACTCTTCAAATTCCTTCAGCTTAGCCCGGGAAATCCAGTCATCCAGTACCGGCATATACACGCCGTCGCAGACCTCCAGGATCTCTGCCGCCTGCCTCCCCGTCTGTCCCAAATCCGCCACAATCACCCCGTAGCCCGATTCCGCCGCCATATCTTCCAGAAATTCCGCCAGCTCCCCGGCTCCTATTCCGTCCAGATCCTCCGGATAGCGGACCGGAGGAATATAATCCACGCTTCCCCAGGCATATACGAAGGCTCCCAGCTTTTCCCAGCAGTTTTCATCCCCGTGGCAGTAGGCGTACAGCAGATCCGAAAGGCAGTCCTCATGCTTTTCCCCTGTCATTTCCCCCAGACCGGAGCAGTCCTCCAGACTCACCAGCAGCGTTTTTTCCTCCTGCCGCCATACCTGAGCCAGCGTAAGGGCCAGAGCGGTCTTTCCGCACCGTCCAAGAGGCGAGTAGACCCCCAGCAGCTTTCCCCTTCCCGCAATGGAAACCGATTCTCCCCATTCTCCTCCTCCGTAGGCGGCCATCACCTCCCTCAGGAGCCTGTCGGCGTTCTGGTATTTATACACTGACGGAAGCCTGTCCGTATCCGTTCTCCTTTCCTCTCCCAGATAAATGACCTGCCCGGCGGGAATCTCCCTCAGCTCCTCCCTGTCCGCGTCCTCCCCCGCCAGCAGGATCTCCACCGTATGCTTTGCCGCATACGGCCGCAGCTGTTCCGCTGACCGAAAGGCCAAAGTTCTGAACGGGATTCTGCCCCGTTCATTGGCAAAATCAGCCAGCCTTTCCCCGTAAAGGGGATCGCTGTCCAAAACCGCCATGATCTTTCTCATCGCTCCTCCTATCTCCCGAAAGCGCAGAGGGCCTCTGCCAGAAAGCAAAGTCCGGTCCCTGCGGAAAGGCAGAAGGCCAGAGGAATGGACGGCTCCGTGCCGTCTCTGTCCGCCAGATAATAAGGCTCGTAACTTTTCAGGGTGAACATCCGCCTGATATAGGCAAGAAAATAAGACAGGCGCTGCGTCAGCATTCCTTTCCGCAGAAGCCTTTCAAGGGACCAGACCGCCCCCAGAACAAAACCGGTTCCCACCGCCGCCGCTCCTCTGGCCGGCCCCAGAAAGCCGACGATGACGGCAATAACCTTCACATCCGCCGCTCCCATCATCCGAAGCAGGAACAGCGGAAAAAACAGGATGCCGGCCAGAATCCCCGCCGCCATCGCCTCCCTTCTCAGCAGCAGCCCCATAAAGAGCGCCGCTGCGGTCAGGTAGCGGGATATTCTGCCGGAAGTCAGATCCTGGACCCCAAAAAGGGTCAGAAATACCCCCAGTGCACACTCCGTGCCCAAACACATCTCTCCCTTCAAAAAACTGATTAATCACGGGAAATCTCGCCTGATACGGCTGAAAAATAAGAATGTAAATATACTCCGCTGACGGAGCAGAAATGGTGTTCTTATTATGAACCATTTCCCCGCAAATGTCAATCCCTTTTTGTTGACTGCCTCCGGCGGCCGGTGGTAAAATGAATATATTTCCATATCCGGTATATACTAACTGTCATTACAGCACAGGAAATGGAGATCGTTATGAAACTGCTTAAAATGTCTGAAAAGGCTGCCCGCCTGAAGGAAGAGCGCAGGCTCCGGGGAGAGATCAGGCGCGTCAGAGACGCGATTGATACCGCCCGCAACCACTTTGAGCAGGTTGTGGACCCTACGCTGATCGACTGCTACATCTATGAGCTCAATGCCGCCCAGCTGAGATACCAGTTTCTTCTGCGAAGCTGCAAAGACCGGGGACTGTAAAGCCTCCTTTTCTTCCCGGGCGCATTCTCCCGAAGCAGCGGCCTAAGGTTCCCCTCCCCCGGGAACGCAGCCTTAAAATCATATTTCAGGAGGAACCATTTATGAAAAAATGGTATGAGAGTTCTGTATTTTATCACCTGTATCCCCTTGGATGCACCGGCGCGCCGGCTGCAAATGACGGCAGCGCCGGTTCCCGCTTCGGTCAGCTGGAGGAATGGATTCCCTACCTGCAGGAGCTGGGCTTCAGCGCCCTGTACATCGGTCCTCTCTTTGAGTCCTGCACCCACGGCTACGACACCAGAGATTTCCGCCTGGTAGACCGCCGCTTGGGCTCCAACGAAGATTTCCGCCGTTTTGTGGATCACTGCCATGAGGCAGGAATCCGCGTGGTCATTGACGCCGTTTTCAATCACACCGGCCGGGAATTTTTTGCCTTTCGGGACATTCAGGAGAAAAAATGGGATTCCCCTTTCCGCGACTGGTACCGGGGTGTTTCCTTCCACTGCTCCAGCCCCATGGGAGATCCGTTCTGCTATGACGCCTGGCAGGGGCATTTTGCCCTTCCCTGCCTGAATCTGAAAAATCCGGAGGTCAAGCAGTACATATTCGATACGGTGCGATTCTGGGCGGATACCTTCCGCATTGACGGCCTCAGACTGGACTGTGCCAACGTGCTGGATTTTTCGTTCATGGAGGAGCTCCGGAGCTTTTCCTCCTCGGTCAAGCAGGATTTCTGGCTCATGGGCGAGGTGATACACGGAGAATATGACCGCTGGGTCAATGACCGGATGCTCCATTCCGTCACCAACTACGCGCTCCACAAGGCACTGTACTCCGCTCACAACGATCACAACTATTTCGAGATCGCTCACAATGTGCGGAGACTGCCGAAAAACGGAGCGGACCTTTACACCTTCGCAGACAATCATGATGAGGACAGGCTTGCGAGCAAGCTGGCCGACAAAGCTCATTTCGAGCCGCTTTACACCCTGCTCTTCACCCTTCCCGGCATCCCGTCCGTCTACTACGGAAGCGAATGGGGCATAGAGGGGAAGCGCAGCAGCACCAGCGATGTGGTGCTCCGTCCTGCCGTCACGGCTGCGGAAGCCAGAGCCCGCTCCAATGAGCTTACGGATCTGATCAGACGGCTGATTCGGATTCATCGGGACAATCCGGAATTTCATTCCGGTCTCTATCAGGAGCTTTTCCTGACCAACCGGCAGTACGCCTTTGCCCGCTACGGCGGGGATTCCATCTGCGTCACCGCCGTCAACAATGACAGCCAGCCCTGCAGCCTTTCCCTTCCCCTTCCCATCAGCGGAAAGACAGCGCGGAATCTGCTCACCGGGGAGGCCGTCAGTGTAAATGACAACATTCTGCAGGTCAGTCTGGAAGGGAACCGGGCTGCCGTAATCAAAGTATGGGACGCCCTGATGGAAGAGGGCGCTCCCCTGGACAAGGAAGATATGGAGCCGGAGCAGCTTAAGCAGCTTCTGGGAGAAGATTGGGAGGAATAGCATATGAAGCAGACGGGGGTTATTACGGAAATGGACCGTTACCTGTTCGGAAACGGCACCCATTATGAAATCTACAACAAGCTGGGGGCTCACCCCTGCACCTTAAACGGAAAGAAAGGGATGTATTTTGCGGTCTGGGCGCCTCATGCCAAGGCGGTTCACCTATGCGGAGACTTTAACGGCTGGAGCAGCTCAAGCCACGCCATGCATCCCCTGGCAGACTCCGGCATCCATGAGCTGTTCGTGCCCGGAATGAAAACCGGGCAGCTCTACAAATATGCGGTAACCACCCAAAAGGGGAACATTCTGATGAAAGCGGATCCCTACGCCTTTCAGGCGGAATACCGCCCCGGCACCGCTTCCGTAACCGCAGACATTGAGGGCTTCCGATGGTCCGATTCCCAGTGGCTGGAAAATCGGCGGAAGGCCGATCCCGTAAAGGAGCCCATGAGCATCTATGAAGTTCACATCGGCTCCTGGAAGCGAAAGGACCGGAAGGAAAAGGACGGCTTTTACACCTACCGGGAAGCTGCCAGGGAGCTGGCGGACTATGTTTCCTCCATGGGCTACACCCACGTGGAGCTCATGGGCATTGCGGAGCATCCCTTTGACGGTTCCTGGGGATATCAGGTGACCGGCTATTACGCCCCCACCTCCCGCTACGGAACGCCGAAAGACTTCATGTACCTGGTCAACTGTCTCCACCGCAAGGGCATCGGCGTAATCCTGGACTGGGTTCCCGCCCACTTCCCCAGAGACGCCCACGGTCTGGCAGACTTTGACGGACAGCCCCTCTACGAATACGCCGATCCCAGAAAGGGAGAGCACCCCGACTGGGGCACCAAGGTCTTCGACTATGAAAAAAACGAGGTTAAAAACTTCCTGATTGCCAACGCTCTTTACTGGATTGACAAGTACCATATCGATGGCCTGCGGGTGGACGCCGTGGCGTCCATGCTGTATCTGGATTACGGCCGCAGCGGCGGCAACTGGATTCCCAACCAGTACGGCGGCAACCAGAACCTGGAAGCCATTGAATTCTTCCGCCACTTAAACAGCATTGTCCGCCAGAGAGGAAACGGAGCCATCGTCATTGCCGAAGAATCCACAGCCTGGCCTCTGGTCACCCATGACCCGGCGGAAGGCGGACTGGGCTTCAGCTTTAAGTGGAACATGGGCTGGATGCATGACTTTCTGGAGTACATGAAGCTGGATCCCTATTTCCGCAAATACAACCACAACAAGATGACCTTCGGCATGACCTACGCATCCAGCGAAAACTTTATCCTGGTGCTCTCCCATGACGAGGTAGTCCATCTGAAATGCTCCATGATCAACAAGATGCCTGGCATCTACGAGGACAAATTTGCCAATCTGAAGGTGGGATACACCTTTATGATGACCCATCCCGGAAAGAAGCTGCTGTTTATGGGACAGGATTTCGGTCAGTTCCACGAATGGGACGAGAAGGTAGGACTGGACTGGCATCTGGCAGGAGAGCCTCTCCATGCCGACCTTCAGAAATACTATTCCGATCTGCTCCACCTCTACCGAAAGTATCCGGCTCTCTACCGCCTGGAAACCGACTGGAGAGGCTTCCAGTGGGTCAATGCCAATGACGGGGACAGGAGCATTTTCAGCTATATCCGCCGGGATGAAACCGGAAAGAAAAATCTTCTGGTAATATGCAACTTCACCCCCATGGACCGGCCTGATTACCGAGTGGGCGTTCCCAAGAGAGGCTCCTACACCCTGGTGCTGGACAGCTCCCACGGCCTCTACCGCAGAGGAGAAGCAGCCCCGGCCTTCCGCTCCGTAAAGAAAGAGTGCGACGGCCAGCCCTACTCCTTCGCTTATCCTCTTCCGCCCTACGGAGCCGCCGTTTTCCGTTTTTCCTGAAAGACGGCCGCCGAAGGCCAATGACCCGAACACACACCGACTACATAGACAAAAAGGAGGTCTGCCCTATGCAGAACATACTGGTTTGCGACGACGACAAGCAGATCGTGGAGGCTATCGACATCTATCTGACAGGAGAAGGCTATCATGTGATCAAAGCCTATGACGGCTATGAAGCTCTGGAAATCCTGGAAAAAACTCCCGTGGACCTGATGATCGTGGACGTGATGATGCCCGGTCTGGACGGAATCCGCACCACCCTGAAGGTGCGGGAGACCAGCAGCATTCCCATTATCATTCTCTCCGCAAAATCGGAAGACAACGACAAGATTCTGGGCCTGAACATCGGAGCGGACGATTACATTACCAAGCCCTTCAATCCTCTGGAACTGGTAGCGCGGGTAAAATCCCACATCCGCCGCTACACTCAGCTGGGAAACATGAATCAGCAGCAGGCCGGCGAGCAGATTTATAAATGCGGCGGCCTGACTATCAATGATGACAATAAAGAGGTGCTGGTAGACGGAGAAACCATCAAGCTCACTCCCATCGAGTACAATATTCTGCTGCTCCTGGTGAAAAATGCGGGAAAGGTTTTCTCCATTGACGAAATTTACGAACAGATATGGAATGAAGAAGCCATCGGAGCGGACAATACGGTGGCCGTGCACATCCGTCATATTCGGGAAAAGATTGAAATCAATCCCAGAGAACCGCGTTATCTGAAGGTGGTCTGGGGCGTGGGATATAAGATTGAAAAACAGTAAGGAGCCCGTATGAAGAAATTTACCACCCTGCTGCTCCACCTGGCGTTCCTGTCCGTAGCCATGCTTGGACTGAGCCTGATGTACTTAAATTACAATTACGGACGGGGAATCCACCTGTTTTCCCATTCCACCTACGAAGATTCCGATCTGTTCCGGGCTCAGCTGGAAAAGGACATCAGCCGCATTTTTGATTATGTAAACTACAAAGATGTGTTTGAAACCGACGGGCAGCTGGATTACTCAAAAAAAATGGTAGGCGTAAGCTATTCCTCCGGCATTGAAACCCAGTCCCTCACCTACACGCTGGACGAGCTGATCCGTTACGGCAAATCCCTGGGATACTATCTGAACAGCGACTACGAGGTGGTTCAGAGCGAGGTGGATATGCCGTCTTCCAAAGAGGATAATTTTGTAGTAGACTGGCGGGTGTATATGCCCAGCGACAGCTACTCCGAGCCGGGGGACGCCTACTCCACCCTAGAAGGGCTCTCTCTGGAGATCATGACCAGGCTGGGAAGCTATCTGAGCACCTACAACAACCTGATCGCAAAGCCCTCCAACCTGGTCTTTCAGGTATGCTACAACCGCTCCAACGCAGAACGGAGCATGTACACAAACGCGCCGGACATGACTCCCGACGCCATACGCTCCATGGGAAGATACTGTTACGTGGACGGAACCACCCTGGCTCCCGATACCAATATTTCCGTTCTTCCCACCAATATTTCCCAGGTTGCGGAATCCAGCAATCCTTATGACAACAACAATTATTATGTGGCCATCGGTCTGGATACCTCCTACCCCAACGAAGACGTCTATCAGGCGGGGTACGAGTCCTTCCAGAATATGCGGATCATGTATGTGGCCGGAATCTTCTGTATTCTCATCGGCGCTGCCGGTTTTGCGCTCACTCTGTACCGCCTGCTGGCCGCCGAGCGGAGCTGTCCGCTGAATTACTACGATTCCCTGAGCACGGAGGCCAGCGTCATTCTGACCCTGTTCGGCTGCTTTCTGGCCGTGTTCCTAAGCTACCGGGTATTTTCCAAGCTTCTTCACCTGGTGGTTCAGGTCAATTACTGGACCTACACCGATAAGCTGGTAGCCGCCGTATTTATCTATTTTCTCCTTCTCTGGGAAGGCTGCAGCATTATGCGCCGCTGCGGCTCCAAAACGCTGTGGAGCAACAGCATTTTCCGCAACGGCAGAAAATTTCTGGAGCTGTATTTCAAGGAAAAACGCCTTACCATATGGGTGGCATTCCTTTATCTCTGTTTCCTGGGAGCGAACCTGGGACTTCTGTCCGGTATCTATCTGGCCTTTTTCCACAGTCGGGGCGTGTTCAGCAGAATCGTGGGAATTCTGTTCATAGTGGCTCTCACCGTCATCGATCTCTGGGGCTTCCACTATATGTTCCGCAGCGCCTGGGAGCAGGATAAGATCACGGAAGCCATCAATACCCTGTCCACCGGGGATACCGGCTACCACATCGACACCTCCCTGTTTTCCGGTAAGGAAAAGGATCTGGCGGACAATCTGAACAACATCTCCCACGGCCTGGAACAGGCTCTTCAGGAACAGGTGAAAAGCGAACGTCTGAAGGCGGATCTGATTACCAAC
Source organism: uncultured Lachnospiraceae bacterium (assembly GCA_944377325.1). Lineage (GTDB taxonomy): Bacteria > Bacillota > Clostridia > Lachnospirales > Lachnospiraceae > Lachnoclostridium_A. The sequence goes on along the minus strand of CALWEP010000064.1, from coordinate 2,348 downwards.
GTCTCTCATGACATTAAGACGCCTCTTACCTCCATCATCAATTATGTGGACCTGATCAAGAGAGAAAAGATCCAGGATCCCAAGATTCAGGCCTATCTGGATGTGCTGGAGCAGAAATCTCAGCGTCTGAAAAACCTGACGGAGGATCTGGTGGAGGCTTCCAAAGCCAGCTCCGGAAACCTGAAGCTGGAAATCAGCGACCTGAATTTCACCGAACTGATCCAGCAGACCAACGGAGAATTCGAAGAAAAATTTGCCCTCCGCCGGCTGGAGCTGATCACGCAGATTCCGGAAAAAAAACTGATTATCGAAGCGGACGGACGGCGCCTGTGGCGCATTTTGGAAAACCTTTACAACAATGCCTTCAAATATGCCATGGAAGGCAGCCGGATCTACGCAGACCTGGCAAATACGGACGGCATGGCGGTCTTTACCATTAAAAACGTATCCGAAAGTCCTCTCAACATTGACGCAAACGAGCTGACGGAGCGCTTTGTCCGCGGGGACGTGGCGCGTACCACGGAAGGCAGCGGTCTGGGACTTTCCATCGCCAAGAATTTGACGCTCCTTCAGAAGGGGACCTTTGATATTATTATTGACGGAGATCTGTTTAAGGCTCGCGTAGCATTTCCTTTAAAGCCTCTTTCCGAAGACCGGGACGGCTCCGACGAAGAATAGCCAAAAAAACGTGCCGCTCAATCATCCGATCCGATGATTGAGCGGCACGCTTTTTTATGTCTTTCCCGTTTCGTCAGCCAAAAATTCTCCATCCGCAGATAAAGTTGCTTCTCCACCAGGAGCTGAGCGATCGCTCTACCACCCGTCCGTGGCTGGAAGATGCGTCGATCACCGTTCCGCTTCCGGAACAGATGCCCACATGGCCGCTTACTACCACAATGTCTCCTGCCCTCAGGTCATTGAAGTTGGTAATCTTCTGATATTTGCCCACACTTCTCCAACCGGAAGAAGTAAGGTAACTCTGCTTAACTCCCGCATTATTCAGACACCAGTACACAAAGCCGGAGCAGTCGAAGGAACTGGGGCCTTTGGCTCCCCACACATAGGGACATCCGACCTTCGAGCGGGCCACGGAAAGCAGGCGGCTTACGCCGGAGCTGTCGCTGATCACAGAGCCTCCTCCTGAGCTGCCTCCGGAACTTCCCCCGGAAGATCCGCCCGACGAGCTGCCTCTTCCCGAACTGCTTCCTGAAGAACTGCCTGAAGAGCTTCCGCCGGAGGCGGCACTGCCGCTGGGCGCTCTGCGCACACTGTCTCCCGTCAGCTTCGTCATGGTCTGAACTCCCACCATGCCGTCAACGGTCAGGCCGTTCTGCCGCTGGAAGGATTTCACCGCATTTTCCGTGATTTCCCCGTAATACCCTGTAGCATTTCCCGCTACCAGATAACCGTATTTTACCAACAGCTCCTGTACCTTCTTAACCGTCTCATCCTCGTCGCCCAAGGACAGACCGTTGGGAACCGCGTTCGGGCTTTCCAGAGCGATTCTGGTGGACGGACCCAGATAACCGTCCACAACCAGGTCATTTCTGGACTGGAACCGGCGTACTGCAATCGTCGTATCATTGCCGTATGTACCGTCCGGCTCCGAAGTCATGTATCCCAGATCCCGCAGACGCTCCTGGCAGGCCAGCACCACCTCGCTCTTTTCGCCGTATTCCAGCATATTGGGCTTGATTTCCTCGCTGTAAAGAAGGTTCATGGTCTGACGGCCTACTTTTCCGTCTTCCTTCAGCCCGTTCATTTTCTGCAGCTTCAGAACTGCCTGCTCCGTAGAATCTCCGAAGTATCCCGTCACCTGATCCGCCGTAGCCAGATAGCCCAGCTCATAGAGACGTCCCTGAATCCGCTGAATGTCGTCTCCCTTTACTCCCTTGGAAACGGCGTAATACTTTGCATCCGGTGAAAGAATGGCCATAAGGGTATCCTGACCCACAATGCCGTCCTCTGTCAGCCCGTTCTGCCTCTGAAAATGCTTTACCGCGTTGGCCGTCACCTCTCCGTAATATTCCGTAGGCTCATCGTTATCCATAAAGCCCAGCTCCATGAGCCGTTCCTGAAGAGCCGCCACGATGGGATGCTCCACTCCGATCCTTAAGTACTCCGGAATCGGATCGCCCTCGTCCACTTCCTTCAGATCGGGAAACAGCGGACCGTCCGGACTCATAGGAGCGATGTCGGCGCTGTCTGCCTTTTCCTCCGGCTCCAGATCCGGAGCAGCCGTAACCACAACCGGCTGGTTTCCGGTCCCGCAGGAAGAAATGCAGGCAGCAAAAGCCAAAGTGGTCATTACCAGACACACTTTTACACATTTATCTATATTCATGGAT
>CALWEP010000063.1 GCA_944377325.1 uncultured Lachnospiraceae bacterium | reverse complement strand
GAGCATTGCTTTTGTGTGCTGTCAAGGGTGGCGTAAACTGCCATCAAACAACATATCTGCAATTTTCAAGGTTCAATCTGAGCCTATTTCTTAGGCTTCATTTTTTCATAACTCATTTGACACTACCAATTTTCATTTCCGTTAAGCTTCATTTAAAAGGCCGTTCAGCTGCTGCAGCTTTTCCGCTGTGCGGATAGCCCGCTCCTTCCGCCTTTCCAGAACCTGCCTTACCAGAATGTTGCACACAGACATGGGATAAGCCAGGGAATTCCACTCTCCCTCCGGTCCCCTTTTAATAGGAAGAACCAGGGAAGATTTTTTCATAATCTCCGATGTGGGACTTTCTGCAATTCCCACTGTGCAGGCTCCCGCCTCTTTTGCGTAGTCCACAGCGATTCCGATCTCCCTGTAAGTCTTGCGGAAGCCTACGCTGATCAGCAGATCTTTCTCCGACAGAAAAACCAGCTGCTCCATAAATTCATTTCCGCCTGCAGTCAGCTTCCTGGTGGGAATCCCCATCCAGCAGAACCGATAGTTCAGAAAATCCACCAGCGCCCGGGAGCTTCCCAGCCCCGCCAGGTATACGCAGGAGGCTCTGCAGATTCTTGCGGCGATCTCTCCCACCGCCTCCTCCTTAAGCCCTGCTTCCTCCATCTCCATGGTGGTCCTGTCTCTTGCCAGGGCATTGTGAACAAAACCTCCCCCGTCTCCGGCCGCCGCCGTATTCCGGATCTTTTCAACGGTATCGATCCTTTTCAGCATATCTCTCTGCAGAACTCCCTGAAACTGACCGTATGACCCGAATCCCAGCTGCTTTGCAAATCTGGAAACGGTAGCAATGGACACCTGACAGGCATCCGCCAGCTCCCGAACCGTCATCACCGCTGTCTGTTCCTTGTTTTCCAGCACAAAATGAAGCAGCTTTTCCTGAGACAGGCTTAAGGTCCCATCCATTCTTTTCATACGTTCTTCCAGTTCCATGCCTTCTGCCTCCCATTTCGCGAAATAATTTTTCATATCTTTTTTTGGATGTAAAAATTTTTACATCCGGATTATAGCAGACCTTCTGTGAAGCCTTCTATCAAAGTATGTAAAAAGCAGGTAAAATAAAAGCAGGCTTTTTAAAGCCCGCTCTCATATCCCAGCTGAAGTACCTTTCTCATGTCCTCATCCACTTTTTCATCCTGTCTGGAGTACGTGCGAATGGCGTCTGCCAGTCTGCTCTCTCCCTGTCCCGCCTCCTCCAGCCTGCTCAGCCATTCCTTCTGAACTTCCGGCGCCTCCCTGCCGTCCTCCGGCTCCGGCATGGGAAGCCCCGCCCGGCGAAAAGCCATTCCCGCCGCGCAGGCCATTTCCTTGCCGTTAATCAGGCGGGATACCTGTTCAAATCTGGTGACCTTGGTTCTCACCGCGTCCACGTAAAGCTCATATACCATTTCCCATCATCCTTTCCTTCCAACATTATAGTATGAAATCTTTTCTCCGTCCATCGGAGATCCGCCGAAAAAACACTTGTCATTCCCGCTGTCCCGAGTTATAATGGTTTCAGCAAATGAATAAGTTCTTCGGGGCGGGGTGAAATTCCCCACCGGCGGTATAGTCCGCGACCCGCATACAGCGGCTGATTTGGTGAAATTCCAAAACCGACAGTACAGTCTGGATGAGAGAAGACAATTCAAATCGTAAGCGCCTTTTCCGCAGAAAAAGGCGGGCGCTGCATCCGCAGGCCCATTGAATTGCAGTAAAGCTCAGGCCCTGAAGGCCCGGGCTTTTTCTTTTGTTTTCACAGAGCCCGGCCTCCGGCCGCCACATCGCACAACAGGAACTTTTCATTGCAAAAACATAATTTCAGGAGGTTTTTGTTATGAAAACAACATGGACTACTCAGAAACTGATCACCACCGCCATGCTGGCAGCCGCTGCCGGCGCTCTTATGAGCCTGGACTTTCCGCTTCCGCTCATGCCGCCTTTTTATAAGGTAGATTTCAGCGACGTGCCTTCCATCATCGCCCTGTTCCTTCTGGGACCGGCTTCCGCCGCCTGTGTGGAGGTCATCAAGATCCTGATCAAGCTGATCACCGTAGGAACCACCACCATGTACGTAGGTGAGCTTGCAAACCTGCTGGGCGTTGTGCTCTTCATTCTGCCTACCTGGCTGGTCTACAGCCGGATGAACCGCAGCAAAAAGGCCGCTCTCGTGTCTCTGGCCGTCAGCGTCCCTGTCCGCACCCTGTTCGCCTGCTTCTGCAACGCGTTCATCACTCTGCCGCTCTATGCGAAAGCCATGGACCTGTCTCTGGATCAGGTGATTCAGATCGTTGCCTCCGTAAATCCGGCGATCGGCAATCTGACCACCTTCATCATCCTGGCAACCATTCCTTTCAACGTAATCAAAATCGGCCTGAACTGCGCCGCTGCTTACCTGCTTTATGACAGACTGCGTTCCGCAGTGCGGAGCTTCAGACCTCTCTGCCAGTAATTCCGGCAGCAAAATAAAACGAAAACATATTTGAATCCCCCGCCGTCTGCCGCGGGGGATTCCATTTCATTCAGGAGGAATTATTATGATCAGAAATTATCGGGAACTTACAAGACTGGAAATGGAACAGGTTGACAAGGATAACACGATTGTGCTCATTCCTCTGGGCGCGCTGGAGCAGCACGGAAACCAGGCTCCCCTGGGAACGGATGACATTATCGCGGAAGCCATGGTTGCTTACCTGAAGGAAGAGCTGGAGGCCGTCTGCCCTGATTTCCCCATGCTGGTCTTCCCGGTAATCCCGGTGGGTCTGAGCACGGAACATAAAAATTTCTGCGGCTCCGTCACCTTCCGCCCGGATACCTATTACCGCATTCTCTATGACATCTGCTCCTGCCTGTCCCACCACAGCTTCAAAAGTCGCTTTTCTCATCTGCCATGGCGGAAACGCGCCCATGGTTCAGATCCTCAGCCGTGAAGTGAGAAGCGATCTGGGACTGTACGCCTTCTACCTTTCCTCCGGAGCCTTCGGACATCCGGATGTAAAGGCTACCGTATCCCCAGGCAACATCTGGGATTTCCACGGCGGGGAAATGGAGACCTCCATGGTCATGGCCGTGGATCCGTCGCTGGTAAAGCTGGAAACCTCTGAGGCCGGTATTCCCTCCAATTTCACCAATACCCGCTCCTTAAAGCCTTACGGCAGCGTTTCCATCAGCTGGATGTCCGAGGACTGGAAAACCGAGGACGGAAAGCCCATCGGCATCGGAGGCGATCCGTCGGGAGCCACTGCAAAAAAGGGAGAAATCATTCTCCGCACCAGTGCCAGGGAGCTGGTCCCCGGCCTGCTGGACATCCGGGATTTTCCCGTGAAGTAATCATTTTTTCTTACGGCCTTCCGTCAATCAGTCCGATGGCCTCTCTCACGTTCTTCACACCGATCAGCCGGATCTGATCCGTCTTTTTCAGCCGGTCCAGGCAGATCTGAGGCAGCACGCAGGTTTCAAAGCCCAGCTTTACCGCTTCGTTGACACGCTGCTCCGCCATGGACACTCCCCTCACCTCTCCCGACAGGCCTACCTCCCCGAAGATCACCGTCTTCGGGTCGATGGCCCTGTCCTTCAGGCTGGATACAAGTGCCATCACAATGGCCAGGTCCAGGGCCGGCTCATTCATCCGCATTCCGCCCGCAATATTCACGTAGGCGTCATAGCGGGACATTTCATAGCGGCACCGTTTCTCCAGCACTGCCATAAGCAGGTTCACCCGGTTGTAATCCGTTCCGGCAGCCGTTCGCCGGGGCATTCCGAAATTTGTAGCTGCTACCA
>CALWEP010000062.1 GCA_944377325.1 uncultured Lachnospiraceae bacterium | reverse complement strand
CACCCGCACCAACTTCGAACAAATTAGGAAAATTCATGCCTAGAACCGGAATCGAACCAGTGACACGAGGATTTTCAGTCCTCTGCTCTACCAACTGAGCTATCTAGGCATATAGGGTTGGGCTGATATTTTTCACAGCGATTGTTATTGTACAGGAAAACGGCTGATCTGTCAATAATTTTTTACAAAAATATTCCATCCAGACGTTTTTCCATAATATCGCGCATCAGCCCGCCGTATTTCTCCGACCTTAATACGGGATGGTAGCCCAGTCTGAGGAAATGGTTCCTGCTGTAGCGGTTGTCCGGATGAACCGTGCCCAGCAGGCGGCAAAAGCCTCTCTTCGCCAGAATGGCCTCCGCTTCCTCCATCAGCCTTCCCTGAAGCCCCCAGCCGCGGAAGCGGGCATCCACCGCCGCCGATTCCATGTGGGCCGTCCTTGCCAGGAGACTCCGGTCATAGCCAAGGCAGCGCCCCAGATTGTCCTCCGCCTCGCCGGGGATTCTTACCGCCAGAAAGCCGGCCAGAGCTCCGCTGCTCTCATCCGCAGCCTTCAGAAGAAAGCCTTCCCTGCTCACATGGGCCTTCAGAAACTCCTCCCCGTCCGCCGCATACCACTCCTTATGCTCCATTTCTTCGTACACTCTGCTCATCAGCTCCAGAAGAGCGGGAATGTCCCCCTCTCCGCAGACGCTGATCCGAAACTTCTCCTCCCCGTTCACTGCTCTCCCTCCTGCAAAACATCTGGCCTTTTCTGTCCGCCCCGCTTCTCCTCCTCTGCCAGCAGCCGCAGAAGTTCCTCCTCCGGCATCGGCCTCGCATAGTAGAAGCCCTGAATCAGCTCCACGCCGCGGCCGATCAGGGCGCGCGCCTGCTCCTCCCGTTCCACGCCCTCCACAATCAGCCGGCAGTTCATGCTTCGGAACATATCCAGCATGGTGTTGACCACAAACACCGACCGCTCGCTCTCCGGATAGTACTGAATCAGGCTGTGGTCCAGCTTGATACAGGAAAAGGAATTTTCCAGAACCAGGGAGAGGTTGGACTGACCGGTGCCGAAATCATCCATGGAGAAAAGAAACCCTCTTTTCATCAGCTCAGCCATCACGTCCTGCATCTTTCCGGTATCTTCCGACAGAACCCGTTCCGTCACCTCCAGGCGGAGCCGTCCCGGATCAAAGCGGTATTTTTCCAGCAGCCCGTCCATCTTCCTGATCAGATCCTCCGAAAGCAGCTCCTGAGCGGACAGATTGACCGAAACGGCTTCCAGCCGGTCCGCAGCCGGGTTGGAAAGAAAGCGGCACACCTGATCCATTACAATATCGGTGATCTCCTCCGCAAAGCCGTTGGCCTCTGCCAGGGGAATAAAAAGAGCCGGAGACACCAGTCTGCCTTCCTCATCACGCATCCGCAGAAGAGCCTCCGCCATGGTGAACGTTCCCTGGGAGCTGCTGTAGATAGGCTGATACCACGCTTCAAACAGATTTTCCCGGATTGCCTTCTGCAGCAGCTTCATAATCCTGCTCTGCTGGGCCATCTCCTGATAAATGGAGGAATCAAACCGAAGCAAATGTTCCTTTCTGCCTTTTGCCAGAGTGAGGCTGAAATTCAGAAGCTCCAGAATATCATCCGCGCTTCCTCCCTGTCCCGTATAGATAAATTCCGCAAAAACGGCAGAAGGCATAATGCTCACCTGATCCAGAATCCAGGGCTCACGGAACCGGGCACAGATCGTTTCCGCCAGCCGGTCCGCCTCCTCCTGTCCCTCATAGGGAACCAAAAGAGCAAAATCCACCTTTCCCATGCGGAAGGATTTTCCCTTCGGATGGAGCCTTTCCAGCCACAGGGAAACCGTGTAAAGCAGCGCGTCTCCCCGCTTCACGCCGTAGCGCTGGTTTATGGTCCGGTACTGCTGAAAGGAAACGGCGAAAATCTGAAACTTCTGATTTCCTCCCAGCCTGAGCAGAAGCTCCTGGTGAAAGCTCCCGCGATTTCCGCTGGGAGTCAGAATATCCTGCTCAATTCCTCTGCTCTGAAAATTAACCAGAAGAATAATATTCGCGGCGGTGATAATCCCTCCGTTGAACAGCACATCCGGATAGATTACCTGATACACCGTCAGAGCCAGAATGACAGGCGGCAGAAGCTGCATAACCTTCCTCATGGACAGATCAATGCTTCTCCAGTTCCTGACGGTAATCACCAGCAGAACCAGCAGCTGCAGAAGCATGGTCACATATCCCGCATTGATCAGGGGACCCCGATGATAGTTGCCCTGCCGGTCAAAGAAAAACACGGCGCCGCCTCGAATATTCCAGAGAATCAGCATGGCATAGAGTACGTACAGAAGCGCAATCAGACGGCTGTATCGATGCATCCGGTCCAGGCAGTAGACATGCTCATAGAGCAGGCGGCACAGATAGCGGGCAATAATGGTGGAAACGGCGGAAAGCAGCAGAAAATACCCGCTGTTGCACAGCATATGGACCCACAGAGGGATGCGGTCCGTTTCAGAAATCAAATATGTGCAGAGAATATTGAGCACAATAGTTCCCGCAGAGAGGTACAGGCACAGCTGGTAGCTCCTCCGCTGAGGAAATTCCCTCCAGCGCCGCTCGCGAAAGTTCAGAATCAAAATAAAAAGAATAATCAGAGAGAATACTTCTGCAGATACAGACCATTTAATCATAGGCTTCCACCTCAGTTCAGATGGCATTATTATAGCTCTGTTTCCGCGTATTGCCAACATTTTGTCAAAATTCCCGCCATCTTCGGGAAAGATGTGCCCCATCCAAGCTTTTCCGTACAAAAAAAGCACCTGCAGCATGCAGATGCTTCTGTTTTCGATGCCGGCGACCGGAATCGAACCGGTACGGGAGGTAAGTCCCGCAGGATTTTAAGTCCTGTGCGTCTGCCAGTTCCGCCACGCCGGCATTCCCAGGTGTAATAGGAAAGGCGGGTCATACCCGCCAATGGATGGAGGTGGATTCGAACCACCGAAAGCATCGCTAACAGATTTACAGTCTGCCCCCTTTGGCCCCTCGGGAACCCATCCACATTCGCTTTCTC
>CALWEP010000061.1 GCA_944377325.1 uncultured Lachnospiraceae bacterium | reverse complement strand
ATGAAGCGGTCAAAAGTGAGGACGGAAGCCGGGAACAGGAGGTAGAAATCTTCTACCGCTTTATCGGCAAAATCGAATGACACATCTTGAGATACCCAACAATATCTTTAACTAAGGGAAACGGGTTTGGGGTTTCCGGACATAAATACTCTTGAACCTTTGGCAGACGCTTTAGGTATTTCGCTGACAGAATTGATGAGATGCTCAAAAGAAAAAGAGGAGAATCCGGACAAAGTAATTCTTGCAAGCATTGAAATTGCAAACATACAGAGAAAAAAAGCGCTTCATAAAATTGTAATAGGAGGGATTGCCTGCGCAACAGGCGTGTGCACCGTGATCTATGCAATTCGCTTATTTGCTGCGGGTTCGTGGTCTTTAATGTTCAGAGGAAATGATGGGGCCACATCGATGTTTGTGGTGGGAAAAGCAGGAAATTTCCTGCCGGCGATAATTTTTGCAATGGGAATTATAGTTTTTCTGTGTGGAATTTTTACAGTGCTGCGGTCAAATAATAATGACAAATTTCCTGGTGCTTTTTCCCGGTCCGTAAGGTATAATAAAAACAGGCGGCCCGGCAGAAGCAGGCAGGCTAATTTTTCATACAAAGGAGAGGTAAACGGTGAAACAGGACATGATCGTAATTCTCGATCTGGGCAGCACGGAGAACACGGTGCTTGCACGCCAGATCCGTGATCTGGGTGTGTACAGCGAGATTCATCCCCACGATATCACGGCGGATGAACTGAAAAAGCTGGACAATGTAAAAGGAGTGATCCTGAATGGGGGAGAAAACAGGATCGTAGACGGAAAAGCAGTGGAGGTGCGGCCGGAGCTGTATGAGCTGGGGTATCCGGTCATTTCCGTAGACTATCCTTCTTCCGAATGTGAAACAAAATTTGATAAGCTTCCGGACGAGGCGGCTTTGAAGCATTTCGTATTCGATGTCTGCGGGGCGGAAGCCAACTGGAACATGAAAAACTTTATTGAAGATCAGGTGGAGCTGATCCGCCGCCAGGTGGGAGACGGAAAGGTTCTTCTGGCTCTGTCCGGCGGGGTGGATTCCTCCGTTGTGGCGGCTCTGCTGATCAAGGCCATCGGCCGGCAGCTGGTGTGCGTTCACGTGAACCACGGCCTGATGCGGAAGAATGAATCGGAAAGCGTGATCCAGGTGTTCCGGGATCAGCTTCATGCGAATCTGGTCTATGTGGATGCGTCCGAGCGTTTCCTGGGCAAGCTGGAGCATGTGGCCGATCCGGAGCAGAAGCGCAAGATCATCGGCGGAGAATTCATCCGTGTGCTTGAAGAGGAAGCCAGGAAGCTGGAAGGCATCGAATTCCTGGGACAGGGAACCATTTATCCGGATATTATTGAAAGCGGAACCAAGACGGCGAAAATGGTCAAGTCCCACCATAACGTAGGCGGACTGCCGGAGGATCTTCAGTTCAAGCTGGTGGAGCCGTTAAAGCAGCTGTTTAAGGATGAAGTCCGCGCCTGTGGTGTGGAGCTGGGACTGCCCCACAGCATGGTTTACCGCCAGCCCTTCCCCGGACCGGGTCTGGGGGTGCGCTGCCTGGGAGCGATCACCAGGGACCGTCTGGAGGCGGTGCGGGAATCGGATGCCATCCTGCGGGAGGAGTTTGCAAAGGCCGGACTGGACAAGAAGGTATGGCAGTACTTTACGGTAGTGCCGGATTTTAAGTCGGTAGGTGTAAAGAACAATGCCAGAAGCTTTGATTACATGGTGATCATACGGGCCATCAACACCGTAGATGCCATGAGCGCCACCATTGAGCGGGTTGACTGGGATGTGCTGGAAACGATTACCCAGCGGATCCTGGCGGAGGTTCACAACGTCAATCGGGTATGCTACGATATGTCGCCCAAGCCTCCGGCAACCATAGAATTTGAGTAAAAACCCGAGCCCGGAGATTTGCGGCGGCACTCCTTCGCCGGAGACACCCGCATACAGAGGATGTAAAGGAACGGGGAGCGGTATTTTCCCGTTGAGGAGACTGCAGTCAGGCTGAAAAAGGCAGAATATTCGAAAGTAACCCTGCGGGCTCAGAAAGATACGGTAAAATGAAAGAGGGAATCCATATGCGTATCAGAACAGAAAAGAAAAACCAAGCTTTCCTCCATGCAGAGCCAATGGTCTGCGGCGGCTGCATGGAGTAAGAGAAGGCCGCAGAACATGCAGGCTTTGCTGATGCATTATCAGATCAAGGAGGAAGCCCGCATGAAATATGAGAACGCACAGGCGATCCTGCCGGATGGGCTGGTAAAGGAGCTGCAGAATTATATTCAGGGCGGATATATTTATGTCCCTGTGGAGCATCAGAAGCGCTGGGGAGAAGTCTCCGGCTACAGACAGGAGCTCAGAGAGCGGAACCGGCAGATCAGAGAAGAATACCGAGGGGGAGATTCCGTGGACGTTCTGTCCGAAAAATACGGTTTATCCTCGTATGCCATTCGAAAAATCATATATCAGAAGTGAACGCAAGGGGCTGCCGGACTGCAGCCCCTTATTTTTATACAGATTGGTTCGGCAGCATTCTGTGCGTAGAATATTTCCTCCGGAGCCGGTATGATGAAAAAAGGTTCGGAAAGGGGGTTTTATCATGTGCACAAGATTCGTTTTTAATGGAAAGGACATGATTACAGGTTTTAATTTTGATATTGATCCTGCAGTATGGGATCATAAGGTAATTGGAGAACGGGACCGGTTTTATATCGGAATTCTGCGGCCGGATGGCTGCCGTCATTCCTATCATGGAGTGAACCGGAACGGAAACGCGGGGACGCTGCTGTATGTGCATGCCAATCCTGCAGGAGCGTACAGGGAAGGTCCGGATGCTGTGACCATCGCGGATCTGACGGAACAGTTTATCAGAGCGCAGCTCTCTTTTGACGATGTGCTCCGGATCGTAAAAGAAAAGACGATCACCTATGCTCCGGACGCTTCCATGCAGGCTATGCTGTCTGATGTTTTGGGGCGGGTGCTGATCGTTGAGCCGGGAATCGGGTACAGGGAAGAGAAAACCCGGTACTCCCTGATTACCAATTATTCCCTGCTTCAGCCGGAAAGTACGGCGGAGTTTGTCGTAGAAGGGGATGACCGGTATGAGCGTGCGCTGAGCTTTCTGCGCCGGTGCAGGCCGGAATGCTCCGTCTCCGACGCTTTCGCTCTGCTTCGCACGGTCCGGCAGGAGGGAGAGTGGGCGACCAGGGTATCGTTCGTCTACTCTGCAGCGGAACAGGCCGTATACTGTGCGGAGAACTGCCGGTTTGAGCATATTTCAAAATATTCGTTTTCATAGAAAAGGAGGGCTATCATGCAGCAGAACATTTATCCGCGGTCAAAGGACAGAGAAACGGTCTATCTGAACCGGGTGATTTCCAATCCGGCCATTGTTGTGGGGGACTATACCATGTATAACGATTTTATCAGGGATCCGAGGGACTTTCAGAAGAACAACGTGCTGTATCAGTATCTACCTACCCATTTCCCATCTTTTTTGAAGAATGGGGCTTGGATTCGGGAGACATCCGGAAAGCATGGGACAACAAAGGGGATATTGTGATTGGAAATGATGTCTGGATCGGTTTTGAAGCGGTTATTCTGGCAGGGGTCACCGTCGGAGACGGTGCGGTCATCGGGGCCCGGGCTGTAGTTACAAAGGATGTTCCGCCTTATACGATCGTCGGCGGGGTACCTGCTGTGCCCATCCGAAAACGATTTTCGCAGGAGACCATAGATGGGCTGCAGAAGATCAGATGGTGGGACTGGCCGAAGGAGCGCATTGCCCGCCACCTGCCGGAAATACAGGCAGGACAGATACCGGAGGAAGAAATGATTTAGAAAAAAGAGCACCGTCTGCGGCTGACAGAAGATCAGGGCGCAGGCGGTGCTGTTTTGCTGCTATGGATGGATCTCTGAGATAAACTGAAACACGGACGTATTGTAAAAGACTTTTGAATACTCAAACAGATCTCCGTTTGTCAGATAGTTGTGGTAGTCGATGCGGATAATGGGAGTATCCTTGTACAGAGAGATTTTGGAGCGGATATCGTCGCTGGGAATGACGGAAAAGATTTCCTTGTGAATGAGGCCCTGCTCCAGATTTTTTTCCCTCAGACAGGCATTGACCGAATGGATGATATTCTCGGCGCTGATCATGTTTTTGTATTTGGGATTGATGTAGGAACACTCCAGGATCACAGGAACATCATCGATCAGACGGACCCGCTCGAAGAAAAGGCATTCATCCTGCGGGGTGCACTGAAATTTCTCGATGAGAGGGTGGTAAACCTTTTTCAGGCAGATCTGGTTGATGGATGTGCTGGGCTTTTTGTTCATGCGCTGCATTCTGACGGTGAAGCCTTCCGGGGCGTTGATATCGATGGGAATCATGTCCTCGTGCTTTTTCACAAAGCTGCCTACTCCGTCAATGGTATAGAGATAGCCCCGGTTTACGGCGGCGATGATGCCGTTTCTTGCGGTCATACGGCTGACATGATACTGCTGGGCCAGCTGATTTTCAGAGGGGATTTTGTCATCTGCCTTATACTTTTCGGTTTTGATCGCCTGAATAATATCATATGTGATTTTCTCACTTTTTTTCATTTCCAAATAGCCTCCTTATACCTGTATAGAAATATTATACAATTATTTTTGCGTTTTGTCATTTTCTTTTGCGCAGAGTCTTGACATTTTGGTAAAATCTGATAATATACTTGTATATACAGGATATAAAAATATATACATTCCATACAGGATAACAAGGAAGGGGTAAATGTATGATGAATGAAGACAGAGTATTCATGGATGTGGATGCGGCGGACAAGACGGAGGCGCTGGCAAAAATCGCGGAACTGGCCAGGAAGTGCGGAGCGGTAACCGATGAAAAGGGTTATTATCAGGCGCTGGTCAAACGGGAAGGGGAATTCTGCACCAGCATGGAAAACGGCATTGCCATTCCTCACGGGGTGGTGACCGATGCGGAGGATTCTGCCATTCTGTATATCCGCTTCCGGAATGAAATCGAGTGGGACGAAGAGGAACACGAGATGGTGAAGGTGGCCATCGCACTGGTGGTGCCGGAGAAGAACAAGGGGAACGCCCATCTGGATGTGCTGGCAGGGCTGGCCCGCCGGCTGATGCATGAGGAGTTTGTGGAGAAAATACGGAACTGTGGAAATCCGCAGGAAATTGCAGAACTATTGGGAGCAGAATCATGAAAAAATACAAAGCGCATACATTCCAGCATACCCATTGGGATCAGGAGTGGTATTTTACAAAACAGGAAAATGAAGTGGAATT
>CALWEP010000060.1 GCA_944377325.1 uncultured Lachnospiraceae bacterium | reverse complement strand
TGGCTCTTTGCCTGATTCTGCTCTGCCACTGTTTCCACTCCTTTGTCTCTATCTTCTTATATTTATACTGATTTCAGTCAACATTCAACGTATTATAGCGTAAATCCCGCTTTGTTGTCAAGCGTGCGGAGACGCCGGGGCGGAAAATACGGGCAGATTTTTCGAGCGGCTTGAAACCCCTCAGGGCAGGATCTCCAGTTCCTTGGAATCCTTGTTCAGACTCACGGCTCCGTCCTTGGTAATCAGCATCAGATCTTCGATTCTCACGCCGAACTCTCCCGGCAGGTATACGCCCGGCTCACAGGAGAAGATCATTCCCTCCTCCACCACGTCTGTATTTGTGGCGGATACGTCCCCCGCGTCATGAACCTCGATTCCGATGCAGTGTCCCAGACGGTGAGTGAAATAAGGACCGTATCCCGCTTCCGCAATCACGTCTCTGGCTGCCTTATCGATGTCGCAGAAGCGCATTCCCGGCTTCATCACTGCCTGAGCGGACAGATTCGCCTTCTTTACCACTTCATACACTTCTCTCTGGCGGTCGCTCACCGTCTGATAGAAGAAGGTTCTTGTCATATCGGAGCAGTAATCATCCAGCCTGCAGCCCACGTCAAAGAGCACGCAGTCTCCGGGCTTTAACACCGTACCGTCCGGTTTGTGGTGGCCTTCCGCCGCATTCACGCCGAAGCTCACCAGGGGACCGAAGGACGGGCCCTGAGTGCCCAGCTCCTTGTAAATGGCGTTCATTCCGGCAGCAGCCTCTATTTCCATGACTCCCTCGTGGATCAGACCCCGGAACCGGGCCATCGCCTGGTCGTTCACCTGGGAGGCGCGGATCATTTTTTCCTTCTCCTCCTCGTCCTTCACCCGGCGGGCGCTGTCCACACACTCAGAGCCGTTTTTATAGCTGCTGCCCGCTCCCAGCTCCATCAGCTCCAGCAGGAATCTGGCAGCCATTTTCTTGTCGATTCCCAGCGGCTTGTCATGCTCCGTGCAGGAGGCAATGATCTCACATCCCGGATCCGTATCGGAAAACCACACCTTTTCCACTCCGATATCTCCGTCCACCTTGAACAGGCGGTTCACAAACAGCTTATGACCGCCGTTTTTATTCAGATACAAGGCTAAAAGCCTTTCGTTGGGCAGGATCCATCTGCCGGTGAGATAAAAAATGGAATTGGGGTCGCTGATGAGCATCTGCTCCAGTCCCCGCTCCTCCATTTTTTTCAGGACTCTTCCCACTCTCTCATCAAACATTTTTCTCATTCCTCCTTAAATTTCGGAATTACATGCCGTAGAATACGGGAGCTCCCGGTCCCAGAGGCAGGTTGATTCCCATCATATTCAGTCCCATCCACAGAGCCAGCAGCACGGACCATCCGATGATGAATGCGAAGGAATAGGGCACCATGGAAGATACCAGAGTTCCCCAGCCGCTGTCCTTGTCATACTTCTTCATAATAGTCAGGATGTAGGGGATCCATGCCAGTACCGGAGCGATCAGGTTCATACTGCTGTCACCGATACGGTAAGCTACCTGGGTCAGTTCCGGAGACAGTCCCATCTTCATGAACATGGGAACAAATACCGGCGCGAAGATGGCGTATTTCGCGGAAGCAGATGCCATGAACAGATTAATAAATCCGCTCAAGAATACGAAGCAGATCACCAGTCCGATGGGATTGATATTGATTTTCTGAAGAAGCTCCGCGCCTTTGAAGGACAGGATTCTTCCGATATTGGTATAGGTAAAGTAATTGGTAAACTGAGCTGCCATAAAGGCCATGGCGATAAAGCCGGAAATGGAGGCAATCGCCTTGCTGAAGGAAGCTACCACGTCCTTATCGTTTTTAAAGGTTCCGCACACTTTTCCGTATACGAAAGAGGGTACGAAGAACAGCAGGGTGAACAAAGGAATAATGGCGTTCAGCAGAGTGGAGCCGTCGATCAGGCTGCCGGTCTCTTTGTTTCTCATAAAGGAATTTTCCGGAATGCAGCTTACCACATACAGAGCGGCGATGGCCACAAACACCCAGTTGGCGATCTTCAGAGCTTTTTCCTCTCTGGCAGTCATCTCTCCCGTAGGCTCTACCAGGCTTCCGTCTCCGTTCTCCTTATACGGTCCAAGACGGGGAATGATTACCTTCTCTGTGATAAATGTTCCGATGATGGTGATCCAGAAGGTGGACACAATCATGAAGAACCAGTTGGACAGGGGAGATACGCTGTAAGCCGGATCCAGAGTCTTTGCCGCCGCATCGGAGAATCCGGACAGAATGGCGTCAGTGGAGCCGATCAGCAGGTTGGCGGAGAATCCTCCGGACACGCCTGCAAAGCCTGCTGCGATGCCGGCCAGGGGATGCTTTTTGTACGCCTTGAAAATCATGGCTGCCAGGGGGATAAACACTACATAGCCCGCATTCTCCGCCACGTTGGTCATAACGCCCAGAAATACTACCATGGGGGTTACCAGCATTTTCGGCGTAACCTTTACCACCTTGCGGATCAGGCCGTTCAGCCAGCCGGAGCTCTCCGCCACGCCGATTCCCAGCATGATCACGATGGTGAAGCCCAGGGGAGCGTAGCCGGTAAAGTTGCTCACTGCGGACGTCAGCATATAGCGAAGTCCTTCAAAACTGAAGAGGCTGACTACGGATACGGTGGTTTCCTCCACCACGCCGCTGGCGGAATTGTACACATCGCCCGTTGCGCTCCAGCCCATCAGGGATCCCAGACCGGAGATCAATACTACTGCCACTGCCAGATAGAAGAAAATGGTCAGCGGATGAGGAAGGCGGTTTCCGGCAACCTCGATTTTGTCCAGGCAGCGAAGTACCCAGGATTTTTTCTTTGTGTTTTTGCTCTTTTCCATACTTTTTTCTCTCTTTCTGCTGTTTTCTGCTTTATTTTGCCGTATTGGAGGCAATCAGCGCCGCATCCCACACCCCTGAGAATGGCGGCGAATAGCACAGATCCATAAATCCCATCTCGTCCACCGTCAGGCCGGCGTAGATGGCGATCGCATAATAGTTGGCTCTGGGAACCACAATTCCCTGGCCGTAAGTTTCCGCTCCCAGAATCTTTCTGGATGCGCGGTCGTAAATCAGCTTGATGTTCAGCTTTTCCGTTCCGTAGTAGGAGGCATAGCTGTTTCCCGTAATGGTATGGGCTTTATAGTCCAAACCGCGGGCCTTCGCCTCCTTTTCGGAAAGTCCTACCTTGGCCGCATCCATTCCGAACAGCCGGAGCGCCGAGCTTCCGATGAGCTTGAAGGGCTTGGGCTCCACTCCCCCCAAAATATCACCGATGATCCGGCCCTGCTTGTTGGCGTTGGTTCCCAGAGGAGCATACATATACTCTCCCGTTATGGCGGACCGCATGATGCTGCAGTCGCCTGCGGCGTACACATCCTCCACATTGGTCTCCATGCGCTCGTTCACCAGAATGGCTCCGTTGCGGGCCTTTTCCACCGTATCGATAAAGGCCGTGGCAGGAGCGATTCCGGCGCTGTTGATAAGCATATCCACCGGAATCTCTTCTGTTTCCTCTCCTTTTTTGATTACGGCCGCCGTGATCCGTCCGTTCTCCGCCTTCAGCTCCGTTACCATACAGCCGGTTCTGACGGTCACCCCGTTTTTCTCCATCTCCTCTTCCAGCGCCTGGCTCACCTCCTCATCAAAGGAAGAGAGGATATGGTCGGCCAGCTCCACCACGGTCACTTCCTTGCCGTAGCGGCGGCAGGCCTCGGATACTTCCAGGCCGATAAAGCCGGCTCCCACGATCACCACATGGCGGTTGGACTCCTGGTTCAGAGCCTTTTTCACTTTGGTTCCGTCCGCCACGTCGCGAATCTCATAGAGGTTCTCATACTCCCGGTCAAACGGCGGGAAATGGCGGACCGCCGCGCCGCTTCCGATCACCAGCTTGTCATAGGTATCCGTAAATTCCTCTCCGGTCTTTAAGTTCTTCACCAGCAGGCTCTTTTTGTCCGTGTCCACATGGAGCACTTCATGATAGGTCCTGATGGGAATTCCGCTCTGAGAAAACTCCTCCGCCGTTCTGGCAATCAGCTCTCTGCCCTGCTTAATATGGTCAGAGATGTAAAACGGAATTCCGCAGGCTCCGTAGGATACCTCCCCGCCTTTTTCATAGACGGTAATGTCCACCTGATCCTTCAGGTTCCGTTTCAGCTTTGAGGCTGCCGACATTCCGGCTGCCACTCCGCCAATAATCACTACCTTCACTTTCTCAACCTTCTTTCCGCGATAATCGCATTTGTTATACATCCGGTTACATTAATCAGCGTTCTGGGCACATCGCCGATGGGATCAATGGCAATCATGGGCCCCAGGCCTTCCACCGCTCCCTCCATTCCTGTTCCCATCACGGCGGCAAACTCCGCCATGGTCGCAGTTCCCGGCGCGCCGGTGATGCCGTAGGAGGAAATGACCACCACAATTACAGCCGCCGCAATCAGCCCGGGAGTGAACTTCATTCCCGCCATATGAACCGTAAATACGAGAGCCATGGTGGGAAACAGGGCTGCGCAGCCCTGCATTCCGGAAGCAATGCCGTAAGCGGCCACCTCGTCGGTCACTTCCCGATTCAATCCCAGTCCCTCAGAAAGGGCTTTCTGGGCCTCCGGCAGACAGGCGCTTCCCGACCTTGTCTTCAAGGCCTTCGTCATCGCCTCCCGGCCGCTGCGGAAAAACGCCGCCGGACTGATGCCGCACACGGCTGCCAGAAGAACCTGAATCCCAAGCATCACCGCCGCTGCCAGAGTCAGCACCAGAAGGAACTTTACCACCAGCCAGACTGCCGCCGGGCCGGATGCAGCCGTCAGAGCCGTCATAATCGCCGCCGCTCCCACAGGCTTCCAGGCGATCACCGTCTTGCAGACGCTTCCCATGATGGAGAAAGCCGCCTCCGTCAGACCAAAGAAGGGCTTCACCGTATCCATGTACTTCCCGGACATTCTCCTGGCTGCCACTCCTGCCAGACCTCCCGCAATAAATACGGCGACCGTCTTGCCAAGCAGCAGATCCGCCGCCAGATTTTCCGGAGCCAGCGCCGCCAGGATTCCGGGAAGACTGTCTCCTCCCGCCTGCACGGCGCCGAAGCCGCCTTCCGCTCCTCCCACATGAAACAGGATTCCGAAAACCAGTCCCACTCCGCAGGAAACTGCCAGCATCAGGGTATTGACCTGCTTCTTCACCTTCACCTCTTTGGGCGTTTCCTTATAGGCGGGCGTGTGAAGCACCATGCGGACCGTGCAGAGAAATACCACCGGTCCGATCAGTATGCGGAACAAGCCGAGATATACGGACACCGCCATGGAAAACCAGGCAGACGCATCTCCCAGACCGATGCCCATCCTGTCCGCCCCGTAAACGGCCAGACCGAACACCGTTCCGCAGCCGCTTCCGATCATAACCCTCGAGGCAAAGCTGAACTTTTTTTTCGGCAGCCGGTTCATGCACCGGAGCATGATCAGAAACAGAATCACTGCCCCTGCGGAAACGGCGCCGTTCACTGAAAAAAACTGCTGATACACCATTCCATTCCTCCAATCATTTGTATAATCCACACAAAATCATACATTTATAACAGCTTTCTTTCCACTAAAGTTTACAATACTGCATGATAAATGTCAATCATATTAATAATAAATTATTATTATAATAAAATATTTTGCAAAAAAAGTCCCCCGGCAGCTTCTTCTGCCGGGGGATTTCCCATCCTTATCAGGAATTTTTATTTTTTGTCAGCTTCGACAGATACCGGTAAATGCTGGCTTCGGAGCAGTACAGATACTCCGCCGCCTCTCCCACGGCGCCTTTCAGCTGGAACAGCCCGCTCTGATTCAGCTTCTCCACAATGGCCAGCCGATCTTCCTGAGTCAGTCTTTCCCTCACAATGGCCTCGCAGGATCCCATGATCTCCCTCACCGCCTTTTCCAGCAGATCCTTGATCACATCGTTGGAAAAGGTCTCCACGGTTTTCCCGCACACCAGTCCGTCTTCCTCTTTCGGAAGCAGGTGAAGGCCTCCCAGGCGGAGAATCTCATCACCCAGCTTCTGATATTTCGTCGTATCAATATTGATGCAGAGCTGCCCTACCAGCTCTCCGTTTTCCCGGATAAAGTAGGTGGAGGACCGCAGCTTCTTGTTCGGCTTCGCCTTCCCCAGGTAATTCACCACATAGTCCCGTTCTCTCCACTGCTCGCTGGCCAGCACCGACAGCGTAAAGTCCGTAATGGGCGCTCCGATGGTTCTGCCGCTTACATGCCCGTTGGCAATGGCAATGATATCATGATTGGGCTTGCGGCAGTCCCGCAGCACACCCTCCGTATCCTCACCCATCACCTGTCCCAGGAAATCCACCAGCTTTACGTAATAGTCCAGAATATCCACAGTGATCTCCTCGTCTCTTGCCGGCGAACGATCAGGATACTCTCTGGATCTCCAGCACCTTGTACTGGATGGTTCCCATCTGCGTCTCCACATCGACCACATCGCCTACCCGCTTGCCGATAAGGGCCTGGCCCACCGGAGACTCGTTGGAAATTTTATTCTGAAGGCTGTTCGCCTCTGTAGAGCCTACGATGTAGAACTCCATATCCTCGTCAAATTCCATATCATTGACTTTCACCTTGCAGCCGATATTGATCTTGTCCAGATCGATCTCGTCCTCAACCACTACCTCGGCGTTCTTCAGCAGCTTCTCCAGCTCCTCGATTCTCGCCTCGATGTCTCTCTGCTCATCCTTCGCCGCATCGTACTCCGCGTTCTCGGACAGGTCTCCCTGCTCTCTTGCCTCTTTGATCTTCTGAGCCACTTCTTTTCTCTTGAATACCTTCAGATTCTGAAGCTCATCCTCGTATTGTTTGAGACCCGCATAGGTCAGTATGTTCTTCTTCTCAGCCATATTTTCTGCTTCCTTCCTTAACTTAAATTTCCCGCCCTCCGGGCTGTAATCCAATACAGTATACGGCAGGC
>CALWEP010000059.1 GCA_944377325.1 uncultured Lachnospiraceae bacterium | reverse complement strand
GGGCTTGGGAAAGTGCGCCCATCTTTAGGGAAAACCAGCAAAAATCTATTGATTTTTATTCATTTTCCTCTTGACATATTACCGCTGGACTTTTTCTATTAATAGTAAACAGACAGCGGTCTGCCATTGATGCGGATAATCTCAAAATCCACGTTGTAGATCTGAGAAAGATTCTCACGGGTGATCACTTCATCCACCGTTCCGAATTTTGCCACCTTTCCGTTTACGAACGCGCAGATGTAGTCGGAGTAGAAGGCGGCATAGTTGATTTCATGAAGAACCAGAATAACTGTTTTTCCCAGCTCATCGCAGAGGCGGCGCACGATCTTCATCATATTGGAGGAGTGATAGACATCCAGGTTGTTGGTAGGTTCATCCAAAAGAATATATTCCGTGTCCTGGGCGATGACCATGGCGATATAGGCTCTCTGCCGCTGGCCGCCGGAGAGCTCGTCAATGAACCGGTGCTCAAAGTCCTCCAGCTCCATGTAGGAAAGGGCACGGTCGATGATCGTTTCGTCCTCCTCTGTCAGCCTGCCGCCGGAATAGGGGAAGCGGCCGAAGGCCACCAGCTCCCTTACGGTGAGCTTCATCTGGACATTGTTGTGCTGGGTCAGGATGGCCAGCTTTTTGGCCAGCTCCCTGCTGTTCCACCCGGTCAGATCCTTGTCCTCAAATGAAATTACTCCGGAGTCCCGGGCAATCAGGCGGGAGATCATGCCCATAACTGTGGATTTTCCCGCTCCGTTTGGGCCGATCAGGGACGTTACCTTCCCTTTTGGAAGCTGAAAGCTGACAGAATCTACCACGGTCTTTCCTTCATATTTTTTGATCAAGTCGGAAACTTTCATAATTAATATCCTCCTTCTTTTTTAAAGAGCAGCAGGTAGAGAAAATAGATTCCTCCGCCCATGGTGATAAAGGTACTGACGGGAACGGAAAAGGAAAAAATATGTTCCGTCATCAGCTGTCCGCCGATCACTGCCAGCATTCCCATCAGCGCGGAGCAGGGAATCAGCAGGGCATGGCGTCCGGTTTTCATGGCCTGTCTGGCCAGGTTGGCGATGATCAGCCCCAGAAAGGATACGGGGCCTACCATGGCTGTGGCTATGGAGATGCAGAGAACCACGCCCAGAAGCAGGCGGCGTACGGTCCGGTCATAGTCGATTCCCAGGCTGACGGCCTGATCCCGGCCCAGAGCGAGCACATCCAGCACCGCCAGGTCCCTGCGGAGAAAAAAAGCCATGACGGCCAGCAGGATCAGAGAAAACAGAAGAATCTCAGAGTTGACGCGGCTGAAATCCGCTACCAGGGAGATCAGGAGGGCATCGTATTCATTAGGATCCATGATCCGGACAAGAGCAGACTGCATACTGCCGAACAGGGAGGACAGGACGGTGCCGATGAGCAGCACATAGAGCACGCTGTGCCCCGTCTTTTTAAAGAGAAAGCCGTAGAGAAAGACGGCGGTCAGGGCCATGACCGTCAGATCAACGGCAAAAGCCAGATTGGCATTGACCGCCAGGGCGCTGCCGGAGCCAAAAAAGAATACGGCGGCCGTGTGTACCAGAGAATACATGGAATTCATTCCCAGAAGACAGGGAGTGACGATCCGGTTATTGATAATGGTCTGAAAAACGAGAGAAGCCGCTCCTATGGAGCAGGATGCGATCAGCATGGCGGCCAGGGCGGGCAGGCGCAGCTTCAGAGCAAAGGCGAACAGCCGCAGATCATAGAGCTTGGAATCGGCGAGCAGATATGCCGCCGAAGCAGCCAGCACCGCAGCGCCCAGAAGAAAAAGGCGAAAAACGCCGGTATGGGTTCTAGTCACAGGAAACAGCCTCCTTTCTTGCAAAACGGATGGATTTTCTGCCGTATTTTAAGCGATATGCCAGCAGGCCGATAAACAGGATGCTTCCTCCCATGCCGACGATCAGCTCGATGGGCAGCTCATAGGGCATGATTACAGTCCTGGCGATCAAATCAGCGGAGAGGACAAACAGGGAGCCGAACAGGGCGGTGTCCGCCAGGCAGCCCCGGAGCCGGTCTCCCCGGAACAGGGTGACGATATTGGGAACCAGAAGGCCGATGTAGGAGATGGATCCCACTACGGTGACTACGGCGGCAGTAATCATGGCGGATATGGTCAGTCCTGCAAAGAGGATGAAACGGTAATTCACCCCCAGATTGGCAGCAAAGCCTTCCCCCATGCCGGCAATGTTGAAGTGATCGGCATAAATAAAGGCCAGAACCACCAGGGGAGCGGCCAGCCAGACCAGCTCATAGTTTCCGCTGATTACGGGAGCAAAGGAGCCGATAAGAAAGGAAGACATCTGCTGAGTCATTTCAAACCGGTAGGACAGAAACCCAGTGACGCCGCCGATGACGTTTCCGAACATAATGCCCACCAGAGGAACCAGTACCGCGCTGCGAAAGGGAATCCGGCGGATGAAGCCGACAAAGATCCAGGTTCCTCCCACGGCAGTCAAAAAGGCAGACAGGGTCCTCCCCCATAATCCTGCTCCGGGAATAAAAATCAGGGATAAAAGAATACCCAGCTGGGCGGAGGAGATGGTAGCCCCTGTGGTGGGAGATACGAACCGGTTCATGCACAGCTGCTGCATAATCAGCCCGGCGATGCTCATGCCGGTTCCCGTACAGAGAATGGCCAGAAGCCTGGGGATTCGGGCCAGAAGAAAAATTTTCAGGGCCATTTCATCTTGTCCGGAAAAAAGAGCGTCCATGGTGATTCCGGTGACGCCCGCAAACAGAGAGGCGAAGGAAAGGACAGCCAGAAGCAGCGCCATCAGAACGGTGCCGGACCATTCCCAGCCTGTTATTTTTTTGATCATGGAAAACCTCCTGCAAATGATAATTAGTCTCAATTAACTCCTGCATTATAACGATGAATTCCTAGCGTGTCAATAGGAAAAATAAAACATCTTTTACAGAAAACGGTTTTCTGCTACAATAGTACAGGAATCTATTTGCAATAGGATGGGCGGAACGAAATATGACGGAAAAGAGGCAGAAAAAGATTATTATTGATACGGACTGCGGTTCGGATGACGCCATGGCCATTGCCATGGCTCTTAATGATCCGGCATATGAGATCCTGTTTTTTACGGTGGTGGCGGGAAATGTAACCAGGGATCAGGCGGTACGGAATACCCTGACAGCGATTGAGAAGGCCGGCGCTTATGAGCCCCCCGTATATGCCGGGGCAGACAGGATGCTTTTGAGGGAGCTGGCTTTTGCCTATGAAACTCACGGAATGGACGGTATGGGCGATCTGGGATTTAAACCGGAGCGGCTGACTCCGGCGGAGGGGCACGGAGTGTGGAAGCTTCTGGAGGCGCTGAGGGAGAGCGGGGACGGAGAGATCGATATCATCACTCTGGGTCCTTTGACCAATCTGGCGCTGGCTCTCCGGCTGGAGCCGGAGACGGTAAAGAAAGCCGGTCGGATCGTGATTATGGGCGGCGCCGGCTTCGGCGGAGGAAACGTGACCGCAGCGGCGGAGTTTAATATCTGGCAGGACGGAGAAGCGGCGAGAATTGTGCTGGAGGCCGGTCTGAGGGACGTGACCCTGGTGGGCTGGGACGCCTGTCTGGGAGACTGCATGCTGAACGAGGAAGAGATCGGAAGGTTGAGGGAGAGCGGCAGTCTGGGCCGGTTTGCGGTGGACGCCAACCGGGTGCTGATGGAGCTGAACCGACAGCGATTCGGGCAGGACTGTCTGGATATGGCTGATCCGGCGGCTGTGGCGGCAGCTCTTTATCCGGAATGCGTCCGGGAGCAGGGCAGATATTACTGTCAGGTGGATACTTCCTGCGGACCGGGCTACGGGGCGGTTCTTATTGACCGGTATGGGTTCTCCGGAAAAGAACCGAACGCGACGGTTTGCAGCAGACTGTGGCCGGACCGCTATAAGGAATATCTGTTCCGAACATTGAGAGGAAGAGAGAAACGATGAAGGAAGGACTGTTTATCGGAGAGATCGCAGAGCTGGTGGGAGTGAGCAAGGACACCCTCCGTATTTATGAGGAGCAGGGACTGCTTCATCCGGACCGGGATGAAAACGGATTTCGCCGGTACGGAGAAGATGAACTGAATAAGCTGATTTCCATCCGGTTTTACCGTGAGAGCGCATTCCCCATGAAGGAGCTGAAGGAGCTTATGAGCCGGGACGGCTGTCCGGATAAGCTGGAGCTTCTGGAGCGGCAGATCCGTACAGAGAGGATGGAAGAGCTGAGACACAGAAGAAACAGAGAGCGGCTGGAGCTGGCAAAAACTTATTTTGCCAGTGAGCAGGGCGTTTTTTCCTGCTGTACAGAGACAGAATGGTATCAGATGTCGCCGTCCAGGGACAGCTATTCGGAGCTGATGAAAGACTGGTTTTCTGCGGCAAAGAGAGACCCGGATCTGAGCGCCTGTTATCTGAATATGGAATACGATTTAAGCGGCAGCCTGGATCATCCTGCAGCTTATTATCTTCTTCTCAAAGGACAGGACGCCGCCTGCCTGAAAAGACCGGATCTGGTAAAAGAGGGAAAGAAAATAGAGGTGGGAACCTGCTTTCGCGCTGTGCTCCCTGCGGAAAAACCGCTTCCCGACCGAAAGGATCTGGAAGCGGTGTGTGAGTGTGCTCAAAAAAAAGGAGTGCATCCGGCAGGGACCGTTCATGCGCATTTTCAGTATATTGATGAAGCGGACGGACGTCCCTGCTTTATTACAGAACTGCTTTTGCCGTTAAAGCAAATGCCTAGTAAGTGACGTATCGCTGTCCTCTGGCGAGAGAACCGTTGCTGTTCCATTCGTTGTAGACATAAGGGGTGCCGCCTGCCGTGCCGTTTTCACCGAATGTATAGGTTTTTCCGTGATAATCGGCGGGTCCGATGACCATGGAGCAGGAATTCTTTTCAAACAGATAGACATTTCCGTTTATTTTCATAATGCCTTCATTCAGTTCTCCCGTATCGCTGGCAAAGTACCAGGTGTTGTCTCTCTGAATCCATCCGGTGCGCATAAGACCGTCGTCGCCGAAATAGTACCACTGGTCGTTTTCCCGCAGCCAGGCATTCCGATAATCGGATCCGTCTCCGTGCTGGTATTTGTATCCCTGAGAGGTACGCACCCAGCCGGCCGCAAAAGCGGGAAGAGCGTTGGCGGCTGCAAGAGCCGCAGTCAGACATACAGCTGCAAAATATTTCTTTTTTCTATTCATATTACGCCTCCTTTGGCTTTTTGATATATTTGCAGTATAGGGTATGGAGCAGGTCCATAGGCAAGGGAAGTAAGAAAGAAGTAAGAAGATGTAAGAATTTGACAATAATTTTAAACAATTTGAAAAAATAAATAACATAACAGCCCGTTTTTCTGCAAAAGACGGGCGGAGGGGAGAAATGAGTATGCCGATAGGATTGTTATGTAACTGCGGAGCCGTATTTTTCGGAGGGCTTATAGGAACGGCAGCAGGACGGTATTTGAAACCGGAGACCAAAAATGTGCTGACGGTGGTGTTCGGCCTGTCTGCCATTGCCAACGGGATCGTGTCCATTATCAAGGTGCAGGCTATGCCGCCGGTGATTATGGCGGTGATCGTGGGAACCTTTATAGGGGAACTGCTCTGTCTGGAGAAGCGGGTAAAGGGAGGCCTTCATAAAGGACTGGACAGGCTTCCCATCAATACGGAAACTCTGGATATGAATGAATATGTGACCATTGTGGCGATTTTCTGCGCCAGCGGCTTCGGGATCTACGGAGTGCTGATGGAGGGAATGTCGGGAGATCCGTCCATCCTGCTGTCAAAATCCGTTATGGATCTGTTTACGGCCCTGCTGTTCGCGGGAGCCATGGGAATCGCTGTCAGCCTGATCGGATTTCTGCAGCTGGCGGTATTTCTGCTGGTGTTCTGCCTGGCCAAGCTGGTAGTGCCTCTGACTACTCCGGAGCTTTTAAACAATTTCATGGCCTGCGGAGGGATTCTCACGGTGGCGGCAGGCCTGCGGGTCAGCAGGATTACGGATATTCCGCTGATCAACCTGCTTCCGGCCCTGGTCCTGGCAATGCCTTTCAGCAGCCTGTGGAACGCCATATTTTAACCTGAGAACAAAAAGGAGAACCGTTTTTCTGGAGATGAGGAAAGACGGTTCTTTTTTTGGCGAAAAAATGTGAACAGTTTGTGAATTTTTGCTTTACTACTTTGAGGAAATGGAATAAAATAGGAAATATAAAAACAAAAACAAAATATGTAACCGTTTATGTAACATATTAAACTCAGACAGAACAGGCTTCACGGGTCAGACAGAGAATTTACTGATTTCAGAAAGCCTGCTTTTTCTTTATATGGTCAAACGGTTGAGCACAGCATATTTTAGAAAAGGAAAGGTGGGAGAAGTATTTATGCTAAGCAGATGGAGAAGAAAGATCGCGGGCTTTCTGGCAGTGACCATGATCGCCGGACAGATCGCTCAGGGGCCATCCGGCGTAGTTTACGCCGCGGAAAGCAGCGTTGCCACCCCGTCGGAGGAAAGCGTGTTTGCCACGCCTTCAGAGACGGACGGAACGGCCACCCCGTCGGAAACGGCCACGGGCTCAGACCTGTTTAACGGCGATACGGTTATTCTGGAGGTGAACGCCTCTCAGATCGATTCTGCGCTGAAGGCGGGAAAAGAGCTGGATAAGAACAAGATCCCCTATGAGGGGGATGGAAAAGAGGGCGTATACAGGGCCTTAAAGGATGCTCTCACAGGAAAGAGCATCGTCCTTCAGGAAAGACTGGAAGGAGAGGACAGCGGAGTGATGTATCTGCTGGCCGTTTCCCGGGACGGGGACA
>CALWEP010000058.1 GCA_944377325.1 uncultured Lachnospiraceae bacterium | reverse complement strand
CAGAGTCTGGCCCTGATTGCGGAGATGTTTGTTTCACAGGTGTCTGCCAACCGCATCAATGAGATCTATGAAATGCCCATCGCCGCAGGAGCGGAGATTTTTGAGCCGGATGGCCATGACATTGTATTTGATCATGTGGGCTTTGCCTATGACCATAAAGAAGTGCTGCATGACGTGAGCTTTATCGCCAGAGAGGGGGAAATCACTGCCCTGGTGGGGCCGTCGGGATCAGGCAAAAGCACTTGCGCCCGGCTGGCCGCGAGACTGTGGGATGTGACGGAGGGAGCGATCCGGGTAGGGGGAGTGGACATCTCCGCCGTAGACCCGGAGGAGCTTCTGAAAGATTATTCCATGGTTTTTCAGGATGTTGTGCTGTTTGACGATACGGTGATGGAAAATATCCGCCTTGGAAAGCGGGGAGCGACGGACGAGGAGGTACGGGCCGCAGCCAGAGCGGCGAACTGCGAGGAATTCATACGCCGGCTCCCGAAAGGGTTCGATACGCCCGTCGGAGAGAACGGAGCAAAGCTTTCAGGCGGGGAACGTCAGAGGATTTCCATTGCCAGAGCTATTTTAAAGGACGCACCGATCGTGCTCCTGGACGAGGCCACCGCCAGCCTGGACGTGGAGAATGAGACGAAGGTGCAGAGCGCGCTTTCCCGGCTTCTGGCGGGAAAGACGGTGCTGGTGATTGCGCATCGGATGCGCACCGTAGCCGGGGCGGACCATATCATCGTGCTGAAAAACGGAAGAGTAGCGGAGCAGGGAACTCCCGCAGAACTGATGGAAAAGGGAGGTCTTTACCGCCGCATGACGGAGCTTCAGAGAAAGAGCGCAGCCGGCTGCGGGATGTATCAGGAAGAAAGCTGCTTTTGAGAGAGGAACTGCAATGTCAAAATTAGGTATTGTGGAGGACACGCTGTTTGTCCCCTTGTTGGGAAGAATTTATGCCAGCGAGCATTGTCCCCATATTTTATACGATGAAAAGGCGCTGGAGCTGAAGGAGAAGCTGCCGCCCGAGCTTCCGGGGAGGCACCGCCTGAGCCAGTATACTCTGCTGGCCTCCGCCGTTCGGTCCGTCAATATGGATCGAATCATCCGGGCATTTCTGGAGCGCAGGCCGGACGGTGCGGTCATTCAGCTGGGCTGCGGTCTGGAGACGGCCTATTATCGCTGTGACAACGGAAAGACCCGCTGGTATGCCGTGGATCTGCCTCATGTGGTGGATTATCGGCGGGAGCTGCTGAGGGAGCCGGAGCGGGAAACCTATCTCGCCGGAGATGCCTTTTCGGAGGACTGGATCCGGCGAATCCGCGCCGACGTGCCGGAGGCGCCCGTCCTCGTCACCGCCGGCGGACTGTTTCACTATTTCCGGGAGGAGAAAGTTCTGGGACTGCTTCGGATGGTCCGGCAGTTTGGAGAGGCGGAAGTCGTTTTTGACGCCGTAAGCAAAAGCGGCATGGCCATGATGAAGAAAAAGTATATGAAGCAGGTAGGCCATGCCGAGGCGCAGATGTTTTTCTGCGTGGATTCATCGGAGGAATTGGCGGCTAAGATTGGCTGCAAATCGGAAAGTATTGGCGAAGAGCCATACTATTACGGCATACCCGGGGACGGGCTGAAATTCTCCACAAAGGTCAGCATGAGGGTTTCCGATTGGTTTGGTATGGTAAAGATGGTGCACTTCCGGGTGCTCCCGGAAGAACGCAGTGTCTGAGGGGGCGGCAATGTCCGGTAATGCGGCTTTTCTCGGAGGGAAGAGAACTCATGCTGCGCAGGCTTACGCCCAGAGTGGAAAGATTATGCAGAGTGGCCGAAGCGGCCGGAGCCAGGATCCCGGAAACGCCAAGGGCGATCAGGCTGCCGTTGAACCCGATGACAAAGCGGTAATTGGAGTGAATTCTCTTCATAAGCTCGGATGAGATCCTCCTCAGTTCAGCCAGTTCCCACAGACTGTCCGCCGCAATGGTAATATCCGCGATTTCCCTGGCAATGGCGGCCCCGTCGCTGACGGCGATCCCGACGTCTGCTTCGGAGAGAGCGGGGGAGTCATTGACACCGTCTCCCACCATCAATACGGTGTGTCCCTGCTTTCGCAGCTCCGCAATAAACTGAGATTTGCCTGCGGGAAGGACTTCCGCGCGAAAGCTGTCCACACCCAGCTGGGAGGCAATTGCCCGGGCAGTCCGCCTGCTGTCTCCCGTAAGCATGATGATTTGGGAAAATCCCAGGGTGCGCAGGGCGGAGAGGACGTCTCCGGCTTCATCGCGCAGAGGGTCGGAGATACAGATTACAGCTGCCAGCTGCCCGCCTACAGCCAGGTATAAATGAGAGTATTCCGGGGGCAGAGAGCGGAAGAGCTCCTGCTCTCCCTCGGGAATTTGACAGTGTTCATCTTCAAATACGAAATGGGCGCTTCCGATCAGGACCCGTTCTCCGTTGACTGTGCTGGCAATTCCGTGAGCCACCAGATACTCCACCTTTGAGTGAAATTCTTCGTGGGTCAGTCCCAGGCGTTTGGCTTCCGCCACCACTGCGTTGGCCATGGAATGGGGAAAATGTTCCTCCAGACAGGCAGCCAGACGGAGCATTTCTGACGGATCTTGCCCTCCGAAGGGAATTACCAGCTTCACCTTAGGGCAGGCATGGGTGAGCGTTCCGGTTTTATCGAAGACGATGGTATCTGCGGCAGCCACGGCTTCCAGAAATTTGCCGCCCTTTACCGTAATATGAGACTGCCCGGCTTCCCGCATTGCAGAGAGAACGGCCAGAGGCATGGCCAGCTTTAGGGCGCAGGAAAAGTCCACCATCAATACGGAAAGCGCCCTGGACACATTTCCTGTCAGCCCATAGATCAAAAGACTGCCGGCGAATGTATAGGGAACCAGCTTATCGGCCAGGCCGGCGGCCTTATGTTCGGCGGCAGATTTCAGCTGCTCTGACTGTTCAATCATGTGAACGATCTGGTCGTAGCGGCTTTCACCGAATGCCTGTCCGGCTTTCAGAATGAATTCACCTTCTTCCACTACAGTGCCCGCGTAAACGGAGCTGCCGGGATATTTGGCAACAGGAATGGATTCTCCGGTGAGAGAAGCCTGATTGACCGTTGCTTCGCCTTCCAGCACCAGGCCGTCTGCCGGAATGATGCCTCCGGAACGAAGCACAATTCTGTCTCCGGGACGAATCTGTGAGATGGGAACCAAAACTTCCCCTTCCGCTGTGCGCAGCCAGACGCGGTCAACGTTTAATGACATACAGCGGGCCAGATCGTCCACAGACTTTCTGCGGGTCCACTCTTCCAGCAGCTCTCCGACCTCCAGCAGGAACATGACTGCGCCTGCGGTGGCGAAGCTGCCTCTGAAGACCGAAATGGAGATGGAGAGTGCATCCAGTACCTCCACCTTCAGCTGACGGTGACGCAGGCACAGCGCTCCCCGACGCAAAAACGGAAGCATATGCCGCAGAACGCTGAGAATGCGCAGAGGAGCCGGCAAAAACAGAGAAGAGGCAATTTTTCCGATGACTTTTCCGGCCAGCTTTTCTTCAAATTCACGGTTCAGAGCTCGGCTGCTGCGGGTCGGAAGAGAAACGGTGCATTCTGCCGTTTTCCAGGAAAAATGACGAAGCTCCGCAAGCATCTGCTCCCGGCTGCACCGGTAGCAGAGGATGAGACAGCAGGTTCTTTCGTGTACGTTTGCCTGAAGGACCCAGGGCTTTTTTCGGAGCCAGGCTTCCAGAAGATCGGCCTGCGCCGGGCTCATACGTTTCAGAGGAAGCCGAAGACGAATACGTCCCCGGCTTTCATGAAGGATTGTTGCTTTCATGGGAATCTCCTTTAACTGAAAAAGAAGCCGCTGCACACGGCCTCTTCGAATACCTATTCTATTCGCTCATTCTGTCTGCGGACGCCGTTTCTTCCTCCGCAAACGCAGCGGATTCGGCACTTTCTGCCCGGGCTTCGTTAAGTTCCTTGGCAGACGCCAGAATATCGGCTGCATTTTCCTGTACGGCGGTTACGGTTTCCATAACAGAATCCTTCATGCGGAGACCGGCTGCCGCCGCATGTACGTATGCTTTTTTCGCGTCATGGCAGGAAAGCAGTTTTACGCCGAAGCTTCCGAATAACGCGCCGCCTGCAAAGCAGGCCAATTTACTGTAAGCACTCATCTCAATCCTTCCTTTCTTATTTTCTCCTGTATCCGCTTATTATGGACAGACACATGCAGATTACGGCACACCAGGCCCAAAAACGATGTTGTTTCATGACAGTCACTCCTTACGGGGATCATTCATATGATCGCGCATTTTTTGTATTATAGCAGCCGGTGAGAGCCTTGTCTTTACGGAAAAGGACGAGTTTGTTTGCTTTCGGACATTTTTGTAAACTGCCCCGGCGTAATCCCGTAATACCGGCGGAATACGGAATTGAACTGACTGATGCTGTCATAGCCTACGCTCTGCGAAATTTCCTGTATTGTCAGATGCGTGGTCTGCAGCAGCCTGCAGGCCTGCTTCATTCGCTGCTCCGTCAGCCAGCGGTGAGGCGTTGTGCCGTGAATGCGGCGGAATCCCGTTTTCAGAGAGGTGGGAGAAACGGAAAAACGATGACACAGTTCCGGAATGGTTAATTTTTCGGAAAGGTGGGCCTTCATATAGGCACACACCTGTACAATGCTGCGGGCATTGTATCCTCCCAAATAAATATCTTCCTGCCCGGAAAACAGATCCGGCTCCGTACAGAACAGGTATAAAAGCTCTATGGATTTCAGCACGCAGTATTGTTCCTGTGCGTTTCCCGAGAGACTTTCCAGACATTCAAACACGGCCCGGCTCCATGAAATCCCGGACAGAACGGCACAGCCCTCCAGTTCGTCCATTTTCCGCTTGATCAGGCGGGTATCCGGATTCAGGCCGAGGACGGAGCAGACAGAAAATAAGCTTTCCCGCGCAGCTGCCCCATCTACGGCAACAAGTATCCCTTTCAAATTTTTGCTGATACGAAAGGAACGGAGACGGGCGGGAGCAGAAAAAAGGAGGATTTCCTGTTTTTCTGCCGTGCGGAGACGGTTCTGCGAAAGTTCGGCAAGAAGGCGCCCCTCCTGACAGAAAATGGTCTCAAAGTGAAGGGGAGAGGACGAAACCGGAATATTCAGAAGCTGCGCATGAGAAGATGAAGTCAGATTAAAACGGCATACCTGTACGCCCGGCATTGCCCGGATCCATTCTGCCTGCGGAAATGGAAGATTCTGCAAATACTCTTTCAACATAAGATTTCCTCCGTCTTATTTTCTGCGAACAGCCGTTGTGTGCGGGTCCTTTTTATTTACCGGGCATTCCCGCACAGGCGGTCTGTTCTTTGGTTAGTCTTGTCTAACCAAAGAATACTACATATTTTATTTCTGCGCAAGTCCTGAATTTTCAATGGAAAATAAGCGGCAGCCTTCATACGGCCAAGACGGATGGATAATGGATGACAGCTGTGCGGCATGGGCCGGGGCGCGTTACGGCCGGAAAAATGAGATGATTTTCTGTGACAGATCGGATGTTTCGGTGTTATAGTATAGATAACACCATAAGATCGGTTCCTTTCCGACATAATAAAAGAACAGAGAGTGATCACACATGGAAACAAAACACATCCGATATTTCTGTACCGTATATGAACAGAAAAGCATCAACAAAGCGGCAAAGCTGCTTTATATTTCCCCCCAGGGCCTGAGCAAGATCATCGGGCAGCTGGAGGCGGAGCTGAACGCGGAGCTTTTCCTCCGGACCAAGCAGGGCATGGTTCCCACGGAGACGGGCACATACTTTTATAAATACAGCCGCGGCATATTTTATAAGCTGGAAGAGCTGGAGTACGGCATCCGCAGGATCCAGGACAGGGAAAAAGAAATGAGGATCGGCTTTTCCTGCGGAACCTTAAACTTGTTTGATTTCCGCGTAGTCCGGGATCTCTCAAAAGAGTTCCCGGATTTCCGCGTGCAGTGGGAGGAGGACAACAATCAGGGAATCATCGGCAAGGCAGAGAAAGGGGAGCTGGATCTGGCGTTTGTGATCGGAGATCAGATTCCGGAGGAACTGGAGCGGGTGCAGATGTATTCCGCGTCTCCCCGGGCGATCGTGTATGAAGGGCATCCTTTTTATGAAAGGGAGCAGATCTGCGTCAATGAGCTGAAGGATGAGCCGCTGATCACCCTGAATGAAAAGTTTCACACGTATCATGAGCTGATCCGGAGGTGCCATGATTTCGGATTTTCTCCCAATATAATTGCCAGGACGATGGAGAGTCCGCTGATTTACCGCTTTGTAAAGGAAAAACACGGAATCGGGGTGGATGTGGATATTCACAGCAGCTATGCAGATTCCCTGGGGCTGCGCCGTGTTCCCATTGCGGAGGCATTTTCCTGGGATATTCAGATGATCTATAAGAAGGAGAAGGCGGAAGAGTACCCCATGGACGCCCTCTGCAGCTGCTTCAGAAACGCGCTGAAGCAGGAATGAGCCGGTCTGACCGAAATTTTTCTTTATAAACAAATTGCTGATAGGTGCTGCTGCTTTGTTGCTAGGTGACAGCACCTTTTCTGTGGTATGATATCTTTGTTAATAAAAAGACAATCAAACGTTCAGGGGAGGTACAACAGACATATGAAACAGAAATTTCCGCATCTCTGCAGTCCGATCACCGTTGGAAATGTGACATTCCGCAACCGGATGTTTTCCGCTCCCATGGGAGGAACAGATATCACAAACGACGGCTGCATCGGTCCGAAATCCACCGCTTTTTATGAGCTGAGAGGAAAGGGAGGAGCCGGCGCCGTTACGGTCAGCGAATGCATGGTTCATCCGGCGACGGACGGCTCTCATGCTTATCATCTGGACACTGCCATTTTAAACTCCATCGCGTCTGCGGCCTATACGGCTGACGCCATCCGCCGCCACGGCGCCATTCCCAGCCTGGAGCTTTCCCATTCCGGTATGTATGCCGGTACCTATATGACAGACAAGACCAGGCAGAAGGAGATGAACCAGTGGGGGCCCAGCGAAACGGTCCGCCCGGACGGAGTGCAGGTAAAGGCTCTCACAAAGGAGATGATCGCGGACATTGCGGCAGCCTACGGCAATGTGGCTGGGCTGGCAAAGCGGGCCGGCTTTGAAATGCTCATGGTCCACGGCGGACACGGCTGGCTGATCAATCAGTTTCTGTCTCCCTATTTCAACAAGCGTACGGATGAATACGGCGGATCCCTGGAAAACCGCTGCCGTTTTGCAGCGGAAGTGCTGGAGGCCGTGCGGGAGGCGGTAGGCCCCGGCTTCCCCATCGAATTCCGATTCAGCGGTTCCGAACTGTTTGACGGGGGTTATACCCTGGAGGACGGTGTGGAGATCGCCAAACAGCTCGAGCCCTATATTGACATTCTCCACGTTTCCGCGGGAACCTATCAGAGAGGCTTCGGGGACACCCATCCGTCCATGTTCAAGAATCACGGATGCAACGTCTACCTGGCAGCGGAGATCAAAAAGCACGTTTCCGTTCCCGTTGCCACCATCGGCGGTCTGAACGATCCGGAGCAGATGGAGGAGATCATCGCTTCCGGAAAGGCGGACATCGTATACATGGCCCGCGCCCTTCTGGCCGATCCGTTCCTGCCCCGGAAGGTGGAGGCAAATCAGGAGGATCACATTGTAAAATGCTTGAGATGCTTCACCTGCATGGCGGAACGGGCAGTGACAGCCACCAGACGGTGTACGGTAAATCCCTGGATCGGAAGGGAATATGAACCTATTGAGATTCAGAAGGCGCCCGTATCCAAAAAAGTCGTTGTAGTGGGCGGAGGTCCCGGCGGACTGAAGGCGGCTCATACGGCAGCTCTTCGCGGCCATCAGGTGATCCTGATGGAAAAGGAGAGCGAGCTGGGCGGAATCTTAAAGAGTGAGCAGGCCATTTCCTTTAAGCATGAAATGTATGAATTATCCGTAACCCTGGCAAAATTCTGCAGGGAAGCAGGGGTGGAGATCCGCCTGAATACGGAGGCCACAAAGGAGCTGATCGAGCAGGAAGCTCCCGATGCGCTGATCATTGCCGCAGGCTCCGCTCCTCTGGTGCCGCCCATCGACGGAATCAGGGGCGCCAATGTGGTGCTGGTGAACAACTATTACCTGGAAAAGGATAAGGTATCCGACGACGTGATCGTGCTGGGAGGCGGACTGGCCGGTTGCGAAGCTGCCGTTCATCTGGCACGGGAGGGGAAAAAGGTCACTCTCGTGGAGATGAGAGACGTGCTGGCCCCTGACGCCAACGTCCGCCACAGACCGCTGCTTTTGAAGGAAATTGAAAAATCAGCGGATATGAGAACGGGAATGCGCTGCGTGAAGGTAACGGAAAACGGCGTTGTCTGCGAGGATAAGG
This sequence comes from uncultured Lachnospiraceae bacterium, assembly GCA_944377325.1. Classification (GTDB taxonomy): domain Bacteria; phylum Bacillota; class Clostridia; order Lachnospirales; family Lachnospiraceae; genus Lachnoclostridium_A. The sequence continues at coordinate 380 of CALWEP010000058.1, read as the reverse complement.
AAGGAAATCAGGTGACGATTTCCGGAAGCTCCGTGATCTGCGCCCTGGGTCAGCGGGCACGGAAGGATGTGGCGGAAGCGCTGAAAGGCTGCGCTCCCTATACGGCGGTGATCGGAGACTGCGCGAAGGTTGCCACCATTACAAATGCGGTATATCAGGGATACCATGCCGCCCTGGATATTTAATCAGAAGAGCGCCTTAATCAGAAGAGCGCCGGTTCATTTCTCACTGAGAAGGGAGCCGGCGCTTTTTCGGTGCGCCCGGCGGGCGCACGTTCTAATGGGTGAAAGTCCCTGACCCGCCCGGCAGTGGGAAGGGTGCAGCCAATGGCAAGGACGTCAGCGTGAGGTGGGGTCTGAAGGAAGCCGGAGGCAAACCAC
>CALWEP010000057.1 GCA_944377325.1 uncultured Lachnospiraceae bacterium | reverse complement strand
GTATGCAGCAGACTCAGATGACCATGGATGATTCCCTGGAAATTTACAGAAACGGCATGACAGAATATAAGGAAAGAGCCGCAGAGCTGAGGCGGGAAAGGGACAAGGCCGAAGAGGAGGGCGACCTGGAGGCCTATATGAACTATGAAATGAATGCTCAGATTCTGATCCAGATAGCCAACCAGTATGAAGACGTGGTGGAAGGGGCGGAACGGATGTCTGCCCAGAGAAGCGTGGTTTCCGCAGAGGATATGCTTACCCGGGGAGTGCAGCAGATGGTACAGGGCTATGCTCAGCTGGAGCAGGGCTGCCGGACGGCGGCCAAAGCGGCAGAGCTGGCGGAAGCCGCTTTTCGCTCCGCCCAGACCCGTCAGAGCCTGGGAATGGCCACAGAGGATGAGGTCAGGGCGGCGGAGAACAGCCTGGAATCGGCCAAAGCCGGCCTGAAAGCGGCAGAAGACAGCAGAAACAGCTTAAAGAGCAGCATCTGCATGATGACCGGCTGGGATTACAATGCGGACATAGAGATCGGGCCGGTCCCGGAGCCGGATATGGAAGCCGTCAGGGCGGCAGATCCGGAGACGGATACGGAAAAGGCGGTAAACAACAACTATGAGCTGATTTCCGTCCGCCACGGCAGCCGGGCTACCAGTACTCCGAAGCAGGAAATGAGAGACCGGAATTTAAGAGATGGGGAAGCAGCGGTGCGTATTTCCATGGAAAGTCTGTACGGCGCCCTTACGGAGCAGGCAGCAGCCAAGGAAGGGGCGGATGCCGCCTGGGAGGCGGCGCAGAAGGAACGGGCGGCTCTGGATCAAAAATACGGTCTGGGCATGATCGGCCGCCTGGAGTATCTCCAGGGAGAGCTGACCTACCTCCAGGCCGAGGGCGCCAAACTGGCTTCGGATATCAGCATGAGAAAGGCTTATGAGGATTATCTCTGGCAGATAAAGGGACTGAGCATTGCGGCGGAGTAGAACATACGGAACAAAGGGCAGAAAGGGCACCCCAAAGACCGGCCGGCGGTCTGCGGGTGCCTTTTCCGCTACCGATCTGAAAAAAGTTCGGAAATTTTCCACTGAAGGGAAAGCTCAGGCCTGGGTTTTACAAGGATGGCGCAGTCCGCTTCCGGAACGGCTTCGGAAAGAATCTTCTTCGATTCTTCCGGCATAACGGCCCAGGACTCATCCACAAAGCACAGCTTGGGATAGAGAACGCACCACCAGTTATGACCCTTTCCCGCTCCGATGGTTACCCGGGCGGCTCGGTAAATCCCTTCGGGAAACCGTACGTCTCCATAATACTTTACGGGAAAGTAAGAGTCATCCACCTGAATATTCACCGGATAGGAAAAACCGCGGCTGCGGATAAAGGCTTCCGCAGCCTTTTCCAGGCCGCCTGTCTGCTCCTGAATAAAGGAAATTACCCCGTCCCTGGAGAGGGAATCGGAGGAATCCTTTTCCAGACCGTCATAGATCAGATCCAGCAGCAGGCTGCGTACCTCCAGCTTCAGCTCCTGATCATCGCGGCTGTTGCTGTTTGCCAATATATGAAATCTCAGCACCTGAGGAGCCAGCTCCTCTGCCAGCCTGGCGTCAGCCGTCCGCCCGAGGGCAAGGAAGAGAAGGCCGGCAGTGAGGAAGCATACGGCGCCGAGCACGATGCAGAAATTCTGTTTCATAAAATTAACCTCCCTGATTTCTTCTTTCTAATTGTAATTGTTACCAGGTGTGCTATAATATAAACACTCTGTGCCTGTATTTTCAGACGAAAAGGAGAAGTAAGGAGAGTTATTGATATGAAGAAAACAATCGCGGTTATTTTTGGCGGACAGTCCTCGGAGCATGAGGTATCCTGTATGTCAGTGGTCAATGTGGCCAGCCAGATCGATAGAGAAAAATATGATGTTCTGCTGATCGGAATCACCGAGGAGGGACACTGGGTCAAGGCGGATTCCATAGAGAGCATAGAGAACGGTTCCTGGAGAGAGAGCGGAACGGGAGCGGTGATTTCCCCGGATGCCACGGATCACTGCGTGATCCTGTGGGAGAACGGCCGGACGGAAAAGCGCCATATCGATGTGGTATTTCCGGTCCTTCATGGGCTTTACGGAGAAGACGGAACCATCCAGGGACTTCTGGAGCTGGCCCGCATTCCCTATGTAGGCTGCGGCGTGCTGGCTTCCGCCGTATCCATGGATAAGCTGTATACAAAAATTATTGTAAAGAACCTGGGCATTCCTCAGGCGGAATATGTGCCCGTATACCGGGAAGAGCTGGAAAGAATGGATGAGGTTGCCGCCCGGGTGGAGGAAAAACTTTCCTATCCCGTTTTTGTAAAGCCTTCCAATGCCGGTTCCTCCAAAGGAGTAAGCAAGGCTGAGAACCGGGAAGGTCTGGAAAAGGCGCTGCGGGAGGCAGCCTGCCATGACAGAAAGCTTCTGGTGGAAGAGACGATCGTAGGCCATGAGGTGGAGTGCGCTGTGTTCGGCGGAGGAAAAACACCGGTTCGGGCTTCAGGAGTAGGCGAGATTCTGGCGGCTGCGGAATTTTATGACTTTGAAGCCAAGTACTACAATGCCGAGTCCAGAACTGTGGTGAATCCCCCCCTTCCCGGCAGCGCGGCAGAGGATATCCGGCAGGCGGCGGCAGCTATTTTCCGGGCGGTGGACGGCTACGGCCTGTCCCGAGTGGACTTCTTTGCGAGAGAGGACGGCAGCATCGTATTTAATGAGATCAATACCCTTCCGGGATTTACGGCCATCAGTATGTATCCCATGCTCTGGGAAGCGGAAGGAATGGATAAGAAGGCTTTGGTGCAGGCTCTGATCGATCACGCCTTCCAGAGATATGAGCAGTGAGCCGGATAAGAGGAGAGATTATGGACAGAAACGCACCGATCGGAGTGTTTGATTCGGGCATCGGAGGTCTGACGGTGGCCAGAGAGATCATCCGGCAGATTCCCCATGAGCCTATGGTTTATTTCGGAGACACGGCCAGACTGCCCTACGGCTCCAAATCCAGGGATACGGTCATCCGATACTCCCTTCAGATCGTTCGCTTTCTGAAGACACAGAATGTAAAGGCCATTGTGATTGCCTGCAATACGGCCAGCGCCCATGCGCTTGAGGCGGTGGAGCAGGAGGCGGACGTGCCGGTGATCGGTGTGGTCCGTTCCGGAGCTCACATGGCCGCCCAGGTGACGAGAAACGGAAGAGTGGGAGTGATCGGCACAGCCGGCACCATCAAGAGCGGGATCTACGGAGATACGATCCGCAGGTTTCGGCCCGGTACGGAAGTGTTCGGAAAGGCGTGCCCGCTGTTTGTCCCTCTGGTGGAGGAGGGGCTGTGGCACGATTCTGTGACGGAAGAAATTGCCTCCCGCTATGCGGCGGAGCTGAAGGGAAAGTTTATCGATACCCTGGTGATGGGCTGCACCCATTATCCCCTGATCCGCAGCACCCTCCGCAAGGTGATGGGGGAAAATGTGACGCTGGTAAATCCGGCGTATGAAACGGCCATTGAACTGAAGGGACTGCTGGAGGAGAAGGGCCTTACCTGCGAGAACACGCCGAAAGAAAAGTACCAGTTTTTTGTCAGTGACCAGGCGGAGGAATTTACCAGCTTTGCAAAATCCATTCTGCCGGAAGAGGTTAAAACGACAAAAAAGATCGATATAGAGGAGTTTTAAGGGAATGACGAAGGATGTGCTCATCAGTATAACCGGAATACATATGGTAGAAGGAGACGAGAGCGGCGATGATGTGGAGCTGATCACCACCGGAACTTACTATGTAAAGAACGGGACCAGATATCTTCTGTATGACGAGTCCATGGAAGGTCTGGATCAGCCGGTGAAGAATGTGGTCAAGATCAGGGAAGACAATCTGGAGATCATAAAGCGGGGCGGAGTAAACGTCCATATGACCTTCCGCAGAGGAATGACCGTAATGTCCAGCTATGCCACTCCCTTCGGAGAGATGCTGGTGGGAATTACCACGGAAAAAATCCGGCAGGAGGAGACGGAGGACAGACTTTGCCTTCGGGTAGACTATCTGCTGGATATCAACGGACAGCAGGTATCCCGCTGCCACATTACCCTGAATGTTCGCTCCCGGGGAGAAAAGGCTCCGGAAGCGGAATGAGCTGCATATACGAAAACCCCCGGTTCCTGCCGTGTCAAACGGCTGCGGAGCCGAGGGTTTTTTCTTTCCTCAAAAAGGAAAAGTCTTATTTTTTCTCATTTTTATCTTTTTTGAACCGTGCAAAAAAGCCTTTCTTTTTCGGCGGCGTTACAACGGTGCCTCCGCGGACGCTCTTGATCTCCGTTATGTAAATGCCGCTCATCACAACCTTTACCTCAGCCTTTACGGGAAGAGCTTCAAAAACCTTCGGATCAGCCATGAGAGTCATGACCTTCGGACCGATCTTGGCTTTTACTACCGGTACTTTGGAACGGCGCAGATATTTGGGCGTCTGCTCATAAACCATCTTCGGGAGTCCCGCTTCCTTTAATTTTAATTTCTTTTTGTCAATGACGAGCATGGAAACGGTCTGAGCCGCTGCCTCCATAAGAGCCTGGGATTCTACCTGGCGCTTTTCCAGCTTCCTTCCTAAGAAATAAAGGACAACCAGAGCGATCACGGCG
>CALWEP010000056.1 GCA_944377325.1 uncultured Lachnospiraceae bacterium | reverse complement strand
TTGCGGAAATACGGAAACGGAAGCCGCAGAGCACATCTTCAATATATCCCTTTCCGTACAGCACCTGTTCCCGGTCTCCCAGGACCATGCTTGTTCCCCTGCCGTTGACATTCTGAATGATGGTGGTAATCTCCGGATGCTTCTGTCTGAGGGCCTTTACAAAATTATTTTTGGAGGGAAACACGGGAGAAGCCGTTACCAGCACCACCATGATCTCTCCCGTGGCGAAGCCTCTCTTTACCAGCACATGGCGAAGCAGACCGTAGCCCGTATCCTCGTCATAGGTCTTTATTTTAAAGGATTTCAGCATTCCCCGGATGGTGCCGATGATCTCGTCCGCCTTCTCGTCCTCGATCAGGCAGCTCTCCACCGGCAGCACAATATGGCTGTTTTCCTGATAAACGCCGGAAATGGGATTTCCTTTCCTGTCGTGGGAAAAGACTGCGTGAACCTTATTGCGGTAATGCCAGGGATCCGCCATCCCTATCATTTCTTCCACCCGGCAGATTCCTTTTAACAATCCCTTCAGCCTCTTCTCCTTTTCCGCCAGCTGCTCTTTATAGTTCATATGCAGGTACTGACACCCGCCGCATTTTTTATAAATAGGACATGTTTCCATGCTCTGTCTCCCTTCTGTCTCTGGTTTTTCCCATAAGCTGTCCCTATTATACCACATGGGACCTTTCGTTCCCACCGATATTTTCCCTTGCAATTCCGGAGCAAACTATTATAATAAAAACCTAAAGAGTATTTTGGCTGTTTCCCGCAGACGGCCGGAAAGGAAAAAACTATGAATCAGGATTTCTACATAGACAAAAATCTGTACCACGGCCGCCCGGCCGACGAAACGGGGCGGCTCTCCAAAGAGCTGGAGACCTACCGCCTGCTGGACGAGCTGGACATTCCCTATGACCGGCTGGATCACGATCCCACCGCCACCATTGAAGCCTGCCATGACATTGACCGGCTGCTGGGAATTGAAATCTGCAAGAATCTGTTTCTTTGCAATGCCCAGAAGACAAAATTCTATCTGCTCATGATGCCCGGCGCCAAGAAATTCCGCACCGCCCTGCTGTCCAAGCAGATCCAATCCGCCAGGCTTTCCTTTGCCGGGCCGGAATACATGGAAAAATACTTAAACCTCACCCCCGGATCGGTGACCATCCTCGGTCTGATGAACGACAAGGAAAACCGCGTTCAGCTGCTCATCGATGAGGATGTGCTCTCCCACCCGGATCTGGGCTGCCATCCCTGCATCAACACCTCCAGCCTGCGGCTGAAAACGGCGGACATTCTGGAAAAATTTCTTCCCTCTGTTCACCACGACTACATCCCTGTATCTCTTCCCTGGGGAGAATAACGCAAAAAAAGCGCCCCGGACAGACTGTTTTCACGGTCTGCCTCCGGGGCTCTTTTCCTTTTCTTTTTTATTTGACTGTGATCAGAAGGGAAGCTTCTGCAATCAGATCCTCATTGCTTACATACTGTACGTATGCGCTTCCGGACTTCACTGCCGTCACCGTTCCGTCTTCTGCCACGGTCAGAACGCTCTCATCGCTGCTCGTCCAGTGGAATTCCAGATCATTGGCGCCGGCCGGAAGGATCTCCGCTGTGGCCGTGGTGGTCTCTCCTGCCTCCAGCTCCGTCTTCTCTGCCTTTACGAAAATCACTTCTGTGGGAATGACTTCCTTCACCGCCAGATCGTCCAGGTAAAGGGTGCCTTCGCCGCTCACCACATGGAGTACGATGTCTGCGGTCTCCGCGTAGGGAGATGCGGTAAAGTTATAGTCAAATTCCCTGTATTCGCTGCTCATGTTCAGATTGTCATTGAGCTTGGCCAGATGAGTGGAAATGGTCTCCCCGTTCTTATCCTTCTGATTGATCTCATAGGTAAAGGAAGCGGAATCCAGAGTATCCGTCTTATGCCAGAAGCTCAGCTGATAGCGCTTGTTCGGCTCCAGAGAAACGGTCTGACGGATCACTCCGTCTCCTGCTGCCTCTTTTCCTGTCTTTGTGATCTTTGCCGCCTGTGATCCCCCATGGGCGTCATCGGTATAGCCGAATTCATAAGAAGCCTTTTCCCCCTCTTCTTCGGCTGCTTCCGTAATATCGGCAAATTCCCATCCGTCCTCAGCTTCCATATCTCCGTTGATCAGAAGATTGGTCTCCGGAACCGATTCCGGAACGATGAAGTCGCCGAATACCTGAAGCTCACGGATCTGACACGGAGTCTCGCCGGACATGGCGAGCTTCACAAACTTTGTGTCTCCGTTCAGAAGGATCTCGTCGCTCTCTTCTCCTTCTGTTTTCTCCGCATCCCAATACTCTGTTCCGTCTGTGGAAACGGATACGGTGTACGCTTCCGGTCTTGCCTCTCCCCAGAAGATTTCCGCCGTTTTTCCGTCATAAACCCGATCCAGCTCCAGAACTACGGTCTGTTCACCGCCTTCTCCGGCCTCCCAGCAGGTATCCATATCATAATCATTGAGCATGTAGGGATCGCTTCCCTCTTTGGTGGAAGAAGCAGTCACCGCTTGTCCCAGGGCACGGTTGTCCGCAGCCGGCTCTCCCTCTGCCTCATCCAGGAATTCCAGATCCGCCCAGAGCATGTCGTGGTCCGCCATATCGCTGTGAACCTGTCCCACCTCGTTGATCCGGATGTTTTTGGTAGTGATGATGTTGTCCACGGTCATAACCTTCATGGTATCATCCGTTCCCGTAAAGGTGTCGAACCATTTTCCGTCCTTGCCGTTTGCCACGTTAAATGCATCCTCGAACATGGTATACTCATACAGGCTCTGGTCCGCATTCCAGTCTGCCACCATGATCTTATATTCCGTGGGATCCTGTTTTACCCGCTCGATGATCTCCGCAAACTGCCGTCTTCTCAGATCGGTATTCTCCCAGCTGGTGTGGGTCACATAAAATGCGATCTCTTTTCCGTCCTTCTCAAATACCGTTCTCTCCAGAACCTTTGTCGCCTTGCTGCCCGTGCTTTCAATGGGAATGGAGCTGGTCTCCTTCAGTTCGTACATGGATGTCACACCCACTCCGAACCCGCCGTTGGCAAAGTCTCTTCCTTTCGCGAAATGTACGTAGGGATAATCTTCGTTCACAAAGTCCTGAACCATGTCATAGTCATTTCTGGTATTGTTCACATCGATCTCCTGGAAGCCCATGATCTCGATCTGATTCTCCTTCATGATTTCCGACATCTTCTTAATGTCCGGATGAGCCTTGGAATCCACATTCCAGGTGGCCACCCGCATGGTCATGTTCTCTGTTTCCTGCTCTCCGGCCGCCTCTGTTTCCTGTTCTGCAGCGGTCTGTGTGCTTTCCGCCGCCGCTGTTGTTTCTCCTGATCCTGTGTTTGCTCCGCAGCCGGCTGCCGCAAGACATACGGCGCTCAGCAGATATATATAACCCCGTTTTTTCATGATAACTGTAAAACCTTCCCTTTTTCTTTTTATCTTTCGATCCACATCCGGTTCAGCTCCCTGCGGATCTCCAGAAACCGCTCATTGTCTCTGGAGGGATGGATCCGGTTGGTGAGAAGGACAAAGCTCTCCCCTCTTTCCATATCCATCAGCATGGAAGTTCCCGTAAAGCCCGTATGATACAGGGTATGGGGACCGTATTCCGTACTCCAGCCGTAGGTACGGCCGAAATGTTCCGTTTGATCAGCAAGCTCAAACATCTCCCGCCCCATGATCCGGCTGTCTCTTGCCGTATAGGCAGCAGCAAACCGCATCATATCATCCAGTGTGGAAAACAGGCCGGCGCTTCCGCTCTCTCCCAGCAGATAGGCCTTGGAGTCATGAACCTCTCCGCAGATCCATCCTCTGGTCCCGGAATGCTCCTCCGGGATAAACGCTCCGATCTCCCCTTTCGGGTGATAGGACGTACGGTCCATACCCAGCGGAAGGAAAATGTTTTTCTTAAAGCTTTCGTCCAGGCTGCAGCCGTCCAGTTTTTCAATGATCAGCCCCAGCAGGATAAATCCCGGGTCGGAGTAGCAGTACCGCTCTCCCGGCCGGGCTTCCGGAGCTGTCTCATACAGGCGGTCCAGAATATTGTCTGATGTCAGTGTTTTTTTATCTTTCACCTCTGCCGGAAGACCGCTGTCATGGAGAAGCAGATTCCCCACCGTAATTCCATCGCCGGAAAAGCGGTTCAGTACCGCATGTACCGGAGTATTCAAAGACAGTCTTCCCTGTTCCGCCAGCTGCATGATTCTCACAGCCGTTCCCGTGACCTTGGTCAGGGAAGCCAGGTCGTAGTACATCCCTGCTTCCAGAGGGCGTTCTGACCAGGGCTTTACCGCTCCCTGCACTCCTTCATAATGCGTCTCTGTCCGGTCGCCGGCTGAAAAACCATAGGACGCTCCGCTTATGGTCCCTTCACGGATCATCGCTTCTATCTGTCTGCAGATCCTGCTTCTGCCGTCCATCTGCCCATCTCCTCCTGCCTGATTTTCTTACTGCTTTCCTGCCAGCGCAATGGCCTCCCGCACCCGTCCGTCTGTTTTTGCCAGGGCGTCCGCCGCCGCTTCTTTTGAACAGCCTGCCGTCAGCATTACGATGGCATCCGCCACCTTCCGGTCCGCCTGCTCCAGTGTCTTTAAGGATGTATCCATATCCGCTCCGGTAATCTGGGAAATCATCCGTCCGGAACGAACGATAAGCTTTTCATTGGTGGGCTGCACATGAACCATATAGTTCTGGTACACCTTTCCCAGGCGAACCATCACTCCTGTGGAAATCATATTCAGAATCATTTTCTGAGCCGTTCCCGCTTTCATTCTGGTCGATCCGCTGATTACCTCCGGACCCACTACCGGCGCGATGGAAATCTGAGCTTCCGCCGCCATTGCGCTGTTTCCGTTGCAGGTCACAGAAACGGTCAGAGCTCCCACCTCATTGGCATACTCCAGCGCTGCCAGAGTGTAGGGCGTTCTGCCGCTTGCCGCCACGCCGATCACACAGTCGTCTGCCGTCACGCGGACCTTTTTCAGATCCTCCACCGCCAGTTCCCGGGAGTCTTCCGCTCCTTCCACCGCGCGGTACATAGCTTCCTCTCCTCCGGCCAGCAGGCCGAAAGCTCTTTCCGGCGGCACACTGTAGGTAGGAGTCAGCTCCACCGCATCCAGGGTTCCCATTCTTCCCGATGTGCCTGCGCCGCAGTAAATGATCCGTCCCCCTTTTCCGAACCGTTCCGCTATGGCGTCCACCGCCTGAGCTACCTTAGGCAGTTCAGGCTCCACAGCCTCCGCCACCTTTCGGTCCTCCCGGTTGATCAGCGTAACGATCCCCAAAGAATCCAGACTGTCTATATTTTTTGTTTCTTCATTTACAGTCTCTGTTGTCAGTCCCTCTATATTTACCATTTATGACTACCTCACTCTAACTTTTCCTTCAGCCCTTCCACCAGCTTTCTGGTCTTCACCAGCTGAATCTCGATCCGCCGGAAGTCCTCCCGGATCACGCCCAGATAGATCAGCCATCCCATCATCAGGCTGGTCTGCAGAGATTCAAACGCTCCCACACGCTGGACATCCTCCAGATCCGGAACATTCAGGCAGATCTCTGCCAGCTTTTTAATGGGCGAGTCGCTTTTTCTCGTAACGACGATCACCTTGGCCTTCTGCTCCCTGGCTTTTTCACAGCTGTACAGAATCTCTTTTGACTGTCCACTGTAGGAAAAAGCCAGCACCACATCCCGATGGTCGATATAATTGAAAAATTCTGTTACCATATTCAAATCCTGGTAGCAATTGGCGTCGAATCCCGCCCGGCGCAGCTTGTGAAACAGGTCATAGGCCGCGCTGTAGGAAGACCCCAGTCCCAGCAGGTAGATCTTTCTGGCCTTTTTTACCGCCTCCACCGCCCTTTTCAGAGCATCCGTATCCAGCTGGTAGAAAAAGTCTCCGTATGCCGTATCCGCCCTGGACTGCATCTTTCTGCAGATCATCTCCAGGTCATCCTGGTCCGACAGAATCGGATCCGCCATCCTCCATTCGTTTTTTTTCTCTTCCTGCTCCCGGAACGCCGCCAGCTCCAGTTTAAATCCGTCCAGACCGTCCGCTCCCATTTTCTTTACGTAGCGGATCACGGAAGCAGAGGAAACTCCGCTGGCCTGTGCAATATCTGCCGCCGTCATACCCAGAAGCCGGTCATGATTTTCCAGCACAAAATCGGATATCCTTTTATCTCCTTTGCTCATCTGGTTATAACGTTCTCTTATTTTCAGCATCATATGGTCCACAGAATTTCCCCCTTTTTCTCCCGGATCTTTCGATCATCCATTTGTCAATTACTGCAGGTAATTCAGAATGGTCTGATCCGATTCGTTGGGAATCATCTGAGCGGTAACGGGATGACCGCTGTCAATCATCTCATGGATATGGGCGATATCCTGCTCCGTCAGATTCACTGACTTTTTAATGTTTCTGGAGCCTTCCCGCTTGGCCACATTTCCCACGTTGACCTTTTCAATATCCACGCCTTGACGGATCAGTTCCGCCATATCCCCGATATTTTTCGTAATCAGAAATACTCTGTCTCCTGCGTAAGCATTTTCCTTGACCCGTTCCACCGCCCTTTTTACCGTAACCATGGACAGCTTTACTCCGGCCGGCTTTGCCATCTTCAGCCCGGACAGCGCCATCTCGTCCTTCAGCACATCGTCATTCACTACCACAATGCGGCTGGCGCCCACCGTGTTGGTCCATACCATGGCCACCTGACCGTGAATCAGACGCTCATCCACCCTTGCATGAACAATCCTTCCCTTCGGACCGTCCGGATTTCCTCTTCGTACGGAGGCTTTCTTTTTGGAAGCAGCGGCCTTACGGGCTGCCTGCTCCTCGTCCGTCAGGAATCGGGATACCTGCTCTCTTCCTGTTTCCGCTACGGTATCGGCAAGTTCTTTCACATCTGCCGCAGCTTCTCTTCCCATGCTGGCTTCAATAAGAGCGGCCAGGTTGGTGCCTGCAATAACCTCCAGGTCAGAGCGGCCGGCCATTTTGAGCTTCACAGCCACATTGTAGGGAGAACCTCCCATAAGGTCCGTCAGAATCAGGATGCTGCCGCATTCCTTCAGGCTGTCCACCGCCTCTGTCAGCTTTTCCGTCAGCTTCTCCACCGATTCTTCGGGAAGAAAGTCCACCGCCAGGTAGTCTTTCGGCTCTCCGGCGATCAGCTTTAAGCTGCTGGTAATTCCGGTGGCAAAGTTTCCGTGCCCGGTTACAATCAATCCTATCATATCATACCTCCCAGCTTAAAACAATCCGGCCACACAGGTCAGCATATTCTGCAGGTTTCCAAGAACCATACCTAAACCGATCAGAATGAAAATCAGCTTTGTGGAGTTGATGTTCTTCTTTCCCAGAAGCCAGTAGGACAGCATTACGATTCCTAACGGAAGCATGCAGGGAAGAATCTTATCCAGCATATCCTGAAGAGCAAAGGTAACTTCTCCCATAGTAAAGGCAAGATCCGTCTTATAGCTGATAACAGACGGGATCAAAGCTCCCACTACCGTCAGTCCCAGAATACTGGCCACCTCCGTAATGGGGGCAAGTTTGTCCGCAAAGCTGGTTGCCAGCCTCCGGCCGGAATTGTAGCCGATGTATGTGAATTTATATCGGATCCACAGCACAGCCGCACAGGTAAGGAGCGGAACCACCAGTCCTACGGGATTGCCCTGCATGGCAATATATGCGGCAATGGAAAATACGATCGCTCTGTAAATAGCGATGAACAGTGTGTCTCCTACGCCTGCCAGAGGTCCCATCAGGCCCGTTTTCACCGCCATCACCGTTTCCTCCGACTCAATTCCCAGTTCTTCCTCAAGCGCCATATCCGCTCCTGTGATCAGATGAGCCATGGCAGGTGTGGTATTAAAATAGGAAAGCTGCATTTTCAGGGCTTTTTTCATCTTCTCCGGGTCATCCTTATACAGGCGCTTCAGAACCGGCATGATCACATAGGTATAGCCCAGACCCTGCATTTTCTCGTAGTTCCATCCAAACTGAAGAGCAAACAGATTTCTTACATAGACCTTGCGGATATCCTGCTTCGTCAGCTTCTTGTTTTCTGTCTGATTAGCCATCAATCTCTACCTCCTCGTCATCAATTCTCATCATTCCGTTTGCAGATACGGCTGCGGCTGCTCCCGCATTTTTATTCCTGGAATAGTGAATGGCTGCCAGAGCCAGTCCAAGAAGAGCCGCCGCCATTACGCTGAACATGGAGCCTGCGTAGGCCAGCATGATAAATCCTATAATAAAGTACGCATAGTACTTCTTAAGAGGAAGGTAACGCATCAGGATCGCCATACCCATGGCCGGGAGAATGGCTCCGGCTGTTTTCAGACCGGTCATGAACCAGGCAGGAATAAACGCGTTGATGCTGTTTACCACAGCCTCTCCGAAGATCAGGCCTACCATAACCGGAATCACACGGGACAGAGCCCAGGGAAGAAAGCCCAGCAGATTGGCTCTCTCAACGCCTTTGTAGTCGCCCTTTTCCGCGCAGCGGTCTGCGTAATGCTGGAAGAAGGAATTGCTCATTCTTCCCAGAATATCCATCTGAGTGAGAAGAAGGCCGATGGGGATCGCCAGAGCGATGCCGTATTCCGCGCCTTCTCCGGAAATGATCGCATAAGTAGTTCCCATAATTGCTCCGGAAAGATAATCCGGAACAGTAGCTCCGCCATAAGTTGCCACACCTAAAGTCATCAGCTGCAGCGTAGCTCCAATGATAAGACCCGTCTGCATATCCCCTAAAAGAAAGCCTACAAATGTTGCTGCAAACAGCGGCGTATAAATACCGCACTGAATGGAAATCTGGTCTGCCACTGCGATCACAGTGTACAGAACCACCAATCCGACAAACAATACAGAAATCTCCTGCATACCGTCCTCCTTAATGTCAAATCCACATTTTCTTT
>CALWEP010000055.1 GCA_944377325.1 uncultured Lachnospiraceae bacterium | reverse complement strand
GCCTCCCATGGACTTGGCGTATGCGCTGGTTACCACCTGATCTTCCATGGAAATTCTTCCCTCTTTCAGCGCATCAAAAATCAGAATCAGGGTCATGATCTTTGTAATGCTGGCCGGACTCCTCTGCTCATCCGCTCCCTTTTCACAGATCACCTGCCCCGTGGACGCCTCCATCAGAACGGCGCTGGGCGCAGTGATCTCAGGTCCCTCCCAGACCGCCTCCTGCTGCCCCTGAACCTGGGCCGACGCTTCCGCCGTCAGCAGCTCCCCCTTTTCCCCCACCTCAAGCTCCGGCCGGGCTGCCGCCGCCGGAACGGCTGCGGCGGACACCCATGCCGCCGTAATGAACAACGCCAGTATCCGTTTCATACATTCTCCTGTCTTTTTTCTATATTACAAGTATATCTTTCCCCTTCCAAAAAATGTAAGAAAAAAACCGCCCTCTTCCTATGACATCCCATTCCGTTTATGTTATAATAGGAACACTTGGCGGAGAAGTTCCCGCCGCATCGCTATTGATTCCCTTTCTATTTGGAGACCATTGCAGGCTATGAGCAAACGAGATTATCGAAAACGTATTATCCGGCGGAAATTCCGGGAGGCTTCCCGGTTCCTTCCTGTCCTATCCGTTGTGTTTCTCACCGTTTTCATCATCGGTGGGAGTATTTATTTAATCAATGATTTTTTTTCCTATTACCGCACCCCGACCGCGGCAGAATACGCGGATGCAAACGATCCTGCCGATTCCGGCTCTGACGGCAGGGAAGAATCCGTCCGGCCTCTCACCGGCGTTGACGCGGTAATCGCCCGTGCGGATCTGCTGGCCGCCGGGTATGATTATGACGGGGCCATCGAGCTGATTTCCCAAAGCGAATACGCAGCCGACCCCAAAGCGGCGGAAGCCGTCGCCGGGTACGAGGAGACCAAGGCCTCTTTAGTCCGGGCCGATATTTCCCAGATCACTCATGTATTTTTTCACACTCTGATCATGGATACCTCCAAAGCCTTCGACGGAGATTCCCGCCAGGACGGCTACAATCAGATGATGACCACCAAGGAGGAATTTCTGAAAATCCTCCAGTCTATGTACGACCGGGGCTATGTGCTGGTCCGCATTCATGACGTGGCCCATGAGGAAATCGATGAAAACGGGAATACCGTCTTTGTTCCCGGCGATATTATGCTTCCCGAAGGAAAAAAGCCTTTCGTCATGTCCCAGGATGACGTATGCTACTATGAATATATGGAGGGCGACGGCTTTGCCAGCCGCCTGGTCATCGGCGAGGACGGAAAGCCCACCTGTGAGATGGATCTGGAGGACGGCACCACCGTCACCGGCTCCTACGATCTGATCCCCCTTCTGGAGGATTTTATTCAGGAACATCCTGATTTCTCCTACAAGGGAGCCCGGGCCATCATCGCTTTCACCGGCTACAACGGCGTGATGGGCTACCGCACGGACGCCGCTTACGAAGGGATCAATCCCAACCTGGAGGAGGACCGGGAGACCGTCCACCGTCTGGCTCAGTGCCTGCGGGACAATGGCTGGGAGCTGGCCAGCCACAGCTGGGGCCACCGGAACCTGGGTTCCATCACCTATGAGGAATTTGTGACCGACACGGACGAATGGGAGGACCAGGTGGAATCCCTCATCGGTCCCACCGACATTATTCTCTACCCCTTCGGAGCGGAGATCGGCGACTGGCATCCCTACACCATGGACAACGAACGGTTCGCCTACCTTCACGAAAAAGGCTTCCGCTATTTCTGCAATGTGGATTCCCGGCAGTACTGGGTTCAGCTGGGAGAGGATCATATGCGCCAGGGAAGAAGAAATCTGGACGGCTATCGGATGTACTATGACCTTCCCGAATCACAGCCCACAAAAACCTACCTGGATGACCTGATGGACGTGGAAGAAGTTTTCGATCGGAGCCGCCCTGTCCCTGTTCCGCCCATGTCACAGTAATCTGCTTTCCCGGGAGTTTTACCGCTCCCGGGAAAGTCTTCTTCGGAGCGCCCGCAGCTTTTTCTTCAGCTCCGGATCCCTTACGGCCCCTTCCAGCTTCTCCAGGACCTCCTTCATCTCCTCCCGGTCCCGGAAAAGTCTTCTGAACAGGTACTCCTTCTCCTTTCCCCGCTCATTGACTGCCTGCCGGCAGAGCGCTTCCGCTCTGGACCGGCTCTTTTTCACTCCCCGGCCCTCTGCGTACATCCGCGCCAGCCACAGCATTCCTGTCAGACCTCCTGCGGCCGCATCCATCCGGTACCACCGAACCGCTTCTTTTTCATTCTTTTCCGTTCCCCGTCCCTGTCGAAAGCATCCGGCCACAGCC
The DNA here is from genome assembly GCA_944377325.1 of uncultured Lachnospiraceae bacterium. GTDB lineage: Bacteria > Bacillota > Clostridia > Lachnospirales > Lachnospiraceae > Lachnoclostridium_A. The sequence continues at coordinate 810 of CALWEP010000055.1, read as the reverse complement.
CCATAACCTGCCTCTCCTGCCTTTTTGTACAGCTCCAAGGCTTTTTTCTCGTTTTTTCGAACTCCTTCTCCCCGCTCACAGAGCTTGCCCAGATTCAGGCAGGCTTCCCTGTCTCCTATGGAAGCTCCGATCCGGTACAGTCTGAGAGCCTCTGTTTCGTCCCGGTCCGTTCCTTCTCCCCTGGCGCAGAGTTCCCCCAGATAGCCGTAAACCGGCAGCTCCTCCTCTGCCTCCAGAGCCAAACGGTACAGTCTGACCGCCTCTCCGGAATCTTTCTCCGTACCCAGGCCGAACTCATAGGCCCAGGCCAGATTGGCCATGGCCTCTCCGTCTCCTTGGTCGGCGGCCGCCTGATGCCAGCGGACCGCTTCCTTCATATTTTTCCGCACCCCCGTACCGTTCTCCAGATACAGAGCCAGCCTCTCCTGGGCACAGGAAAGCCCCGCCTCCGCTCCCCTCTTCATAAAGCGGAAGGCTTCTCTCTCATTCCTGCTTCCTCCCAGCCCCTGCTCTAAAAGAATTCCCAGCAGGAAACAGGCCCGGATTCCTCCCAGCTCTGCGGCCCGATTCAGCCAGCGTCTGGCAGCTCTGAGGTTTTTCCTGCAGCCCACGCCCTCTGCCAGGCAGCGGCCAAAATTGGTCATCCCTTCCACATTTTCTCCGGCAGCGGCTCTGCGGTAGCAGTCCGCAGCCTTTTTTTCATTTTTTTCCGTTCCGAAACCGTTTTCCCAGCAGATTCCCTCATTATTAAGACCGCTGGGATCTCCTGCCCCAGCCGCTTTGACGTAGCAGGCAAAGGCTTTTTCCCTG
>CALWEP010000054.1 GCA_944377325.1 uncultured Lachnospiraceae bacterium | reverse complement strand
AACCTACAATAAATGCGCCGAGAATTATGATTCCGTAATCCCGGGCCGCCCTACCTTTTCCGAGCATAAATCCAATCCTTTTTTTCCGCGGTGAAACCGCTCCGCTTTCTACTGCCTGCGCGCCAGTACGTGGATCCAGCCGTCGCCCTCGTAGCCGCGGCGGATCTCTTCGTCTCTGGTTCTCCAGGTTTCAATCACCTGAAAGCCATGCTGATCCAGAAGCTCCTTCAGCTCCTTCTTCTCATAGTCGCTGAAGTACAGCTCTCCGCTGAAGCCCTCAAATTCTCCCTCGCAGACGCAGGTATAAAATACCCCTTTTTTGGTCAGAGCATTCCTGACCTTGTCCAGAATGGCTCCGATCTCATCCTTCGGCACATGGATAAAGGCCTCCCTGGCCCAGATGCCGTCAAACGCATCGTCAAAATCCATGTCCTCATACCGCTCGCAGAGCACCTCCAGGTCCGTATGTACCTCAGCCAGTCTGCACATCTCCTCGGCGCCGTCCAGCGGGGTCACATCATAGCCTCTCTCATAAAAGTCCAGACTGTCCCGTCCTGAGCCGCAGCCCAGATCAAGGATCGCGTCTCCTTCCTCCAGCTGAGCCAGAAATGCATCCCGGATCTCCTCCGTCACTTCCTCCTCAACTGTCTCCTCAAACACCTTCGCAGCATACTTATTGTAATAATCAATCGCGTCCAAAACGCCCCTCCTATACTCTCTCTATGGTATTTTCCGTAATCGTGATCTTTCCTTCCTTCAGCAGCCGTCCTACCGCCCGCTTGAAGGCATTTTTGCTCAGGCCGAACTGCTGCTTGATCACCTCCGGAGCTACCCGGTCATTGAACGGCAGCACGCCGCCCAGCTTTTCCATGGCGTTCAGCACCATCTCCGCATCGGTCTCCATCTGCTGGTAAGCCTTCGCCTTAGGATTCAAATCCAGCTTGCCGTCGCTTCTCACTTTGGAAACTCTGGCTTCCACAATATCTCCCGCCTGATAGGCGCCGAACATCTCTCCCTTGGGAATCAGTCCGTAATAGCGGTTGTCCACCGCCACAAAAGCCCCCAGCCTCTCATTGATCTCATAAATGGTTCCGGTGACCCAGTCATCCTTTTTATACGGAGACTGATTGCTCATGTAGGAATACACCTTCATCGTGGCCGCCAGCCGGTGGCTTTTGTCCACATACAGGGCAATCAGGCATTTTTCCCCCGGCTGCACCCGGTGATTCTGCTCCTTGAACGGAAGCAGCAGATCCTTTTCCAACCCCATATTCAAAAAGGCGCCGATTCTGGACACGTCTTTGACCTCCAGCACGGCCGTTTCTCCCACCTGCACCAAAGGCTGTTCCGTGGTGGCGATGAGACGGTCCTCCGAGTCCTTGTAGATGAACACCTCCAGCTCATCTCCCACCTTTACGCCCTCCGGCACATGCTTTTTCGGAAGAAGCACTGCTGCCTCCCCGCTCTCCGGCTCCCCAACGTACACGCCGAAGCTTTTTTCCCGCAAAACCTGAAGTTTCTGTATTTTCCCTAATTCAATCATATTTTTCCTTTCTTTTTCCGAAACCATACGGCTGCATAGCGCTCTCCTTCCCGGCTGCACAGCTCTACGGCCACCTCTTCCGCCTTCCTGCTGACCCGGGGAATGATTCTGTCCCCCAGCACGGCGGCCTTCTTATATTCCACTCGCAGTTCCTCTGTCCGGAAGCCCTCCGGCAGGAATTCTGCGGCAATCTCTGCGTATTTGGCATTATTCATATGATGATTGGTATCGATATGGTGATGAGCCACCTCCACGGCTCTCATCTCCTCATACTCCTTCAGGGGAGGCAGCTTTCCGGCCGCATACTCCATTTTCAGGGGCTCCTCATGGACTCCGTAGCCCCGCACATCCTCCTCCGTAACTCGGGCAGGCCTGCCTGCGTTCAGATCATACAGAAACCAGACGGAATTCGCCCTCACCAGATAGTCTCCCCGCTCATCCAGGATCATAAAATTCCGGTAGCCGTAGATTCCTCGGAAATCGTAGGGATACGTCGCTACGGTAATGGGCTCTCCCAGTCCGGGGCAGCGGTCAAACACAATCTGCCAGGAAGACAGCCACCAGGCTCTTCCGCGGTCCTTCAGGTATCCGATTCCCTTTCCCATATCCTCTGACTGAAAGGTTGAACAGTCCTGAAGATAATTCACTGCTGCCGTAACGGACAGCGTCCCGTTTTCATCCGTCTCGCTGTAGCGCACCCGGCTGTCAAATCGATACATAGATACTCGCTTCTTTCATTTCTTAAACTATGCCAGATTATAGTATAAGGCTTTTTTCAGCGGATGTCCAGAGAATCATTTCCGTCTTAACAGATTTTAAACCTTTTCTCAAAAAAAGGTACCTCATGACCGCTGCGGCCGATGAGATACCTTTTCCTTCCGCCCCAAGGCAGCTTCTATTCTTTTTTTCTCTGCCTATGCCAGAGGAAATACCAGATTGGACATGAATATCACCAGAGCTCCGTATCCGATCCACAGGGGCAGGCAGACCTTTACCACTTCTTTTATCTTATACTGGCCTGCGCCGAAAGCAATGGCAACGGACGGAGATGCCGTCGGCGTCATCATGGCCGCCGTGCAGCCGGCAAAGATCGCCACACAGAAGGCTCTCGGGTCCAGACCCAGGTTCACTGCCGTCACCACGGCGAGAGATACGAAAATATTCTGAGTGGCCGTATTGCTCATAAACTGAGTCAGGACCGCTCCTGCCACATAGAAGGCAATCAGGATGGTGATCGGCGCCGGATTTCCTCCCAGGATGGCCAGGATGAAATCGGCCACTACCGTACCGGCTCCCGTCTTCTGCATGGCAGTTGCCATGGGCAGAACTCCGGCCAGCATGAACAGCGTGTCGATGTTCATGAAATTCTTCACGTCATTCAGGTTCAGGATTCCGCAGTACAGCAGCACCAGGTCTGCCACCACAGGAATCACCTGCATATCGATGGGAAGGTAATTGGAAAACAGGATTCCGATAAAGGTTACCGCAAATACGGCATAAACCAGCTTTTCCTGACCGGCAGTGAGGGTGGACTTGCTCTCCGTGGCCTTTACCGCATCCGTCTGAATCAGCTTGTTGGCCTTAAAGCCCTTCCAGCCGATAAATGCCATGTAAAACAGGGAGAAAAGGGCAGGAAGCGCCACCACTTTGCTGTAATCCAGCATTCCCAGACGCTCCGGAGAACCGCTGGCCTCCAGATAGGAGTTCAGCATGACGAAAAACGCGCCGGGGAACATTCCCTGCCAGCAGTGAGCCACCACTGCGCCGGGCAGAAGCACATGGGAGGGCTGAACCTTGCTTTCTTCTCCGAAAGCCGCCATAAAGGGAATCATCATGGCCACCAGAGCCGTGGGCATGCTGAACTGAATCAGGATGGCGTTGGCCAGCAGGTAGAGGAAGATGATCAGTCCGCTCTTGTCGGAATTCTTCATGATCAGTTCCTTCAGCGTGGGAACCAGACTGGTTTTTCCCAGAGCGCCGCTTAAAATAAAGATGGCGCCTACCATGATCACGTTTCCGTTGGAGAAATTGGCGTATGCCTCGCTGAAGGTCAGCACGCCTGTTACGCACAGAATGGTAGCGGCAGTCATAGCTACCAGGCCCAGCTTAAATTTTCCGCTTAAAAAGCCTACGATCAGAAATATGGTTACTGCGAGAGTAATTATCAGCGGTACGTTCATTTCTTCGTTCCTCCGTTTTCTTTTTTCATCTGTCTTTCCACCGAAGCGAGCATTCCCTTCATATAACCCAGGAAATAAGCTTCGGACATCCGTGACATTCCTTTTCCGTCCCTGTTAAAAAACGGATGGTCAATATTGATCTGGCCGTCATATCCGCAGCGGACCAGCTGCTCCAGGATCTCATGCATATCCGCATATCCGTCCTCCAGCAGAGTCTCCTCAAAGTAGGGGATGGTGCCGCTTACGTTGCGGAAATGAACCACGAAAATCTTTTTCTGCTCCGTAAAGGTTCTGATGTCCTCCATCAGATTGCCGAACGCCTGATTTTCCAGCCAGCAGCCTACGCACATCTTCATGCCCAGATAAGGGCTGTTTCCCGCCAGCTCAAAGGCTCTTTTATAGCACTCCGTATTCCAGATCAGGCTGTGGACTCCGCACACGCTCTCCACCGGCGGATCATTGGGATGAAGGGCAAGCCTCACATCCGCCTCCTCGCACACCGGCAGAGTCCGATCCAGGAAGTATTTGAAATTATCCCAGATCTCCTGCTCTCCGTATGCCCGGTCATTGGCAACGGGACGGGCATACAGCTCATCCATATCGCAGATCATGGCATTTTCTCCTCTGGTGTGCTCTCCCACGCCGATCCGGCTGCGGAAAATCCCGTTAGGCTGCCAGGCAATATAGTTTACCTTTATACCTGCCTTTCCCAGCACTCTGGTAAAATCATTATACTTCCCGATCCACTCGTCCCGGTCCGGCTTTCCCAGATGAATCTGGGGACATTTCTGCAGAGCGGGACATCCGGCGTCGGCAATCTTCAGGTCATAGGCTGCCGCCTTTTCCTGAAACCGCATCACACTGTCGTAATCTACCGCGTCCGGCAGGAAGTTTACGGCCAGATACTCGATGCCCATGCCTCTCACGGACTGCATCTCTTCCTCTGTCATCCTGCTGGAGCAATTTGCCTGTACTTTTATCATCACTCATTCCTCTTCATTGTCTGTTTTGCTCATTTTACTTCTTTTGTACCCGGGTATTTTGTATCTTTTATTATAAATTCTCTTGCCAAAAAGTAAACTTTACAATATAAATAGAAGTATAGCCAATGACTATACTTCCGGAGGAACTGCTATGAACCTGTATCATCTTGAATACATAACGGAAATCGCAAAAGAGGGAAACATTTCCCGGGCAGCGGAAAATCTGCATATTTCCCAGCCCACCCTCAGCATCTATCTGAACAAGCTGGAGCATTCCTTGGGAATGCGGCTTTTTGAACGTCAGAAAAACCGCCTGATTCCCACGGAGGCGGGAAAGAAATACGTGGATGCCTGCCTGAGGATTCTGGCAATCCGGGACGACCTCTACCAGGATCTGTTTTCTCAGGAAGAATCCTCCGTTCGCCTGGGGATCCTCAGAACCAGCATCCCCATCTTCAATCAGGTGTTTCAGGAGCTGAAAAAGGACTTTCCCGCCACTCAGTTCATGCCCCGAATCTTCTCCTCAGAAGAAATCTACCGGGAGCTGACCGAGGGGCGCATCGATCTGGGCTTTGTCACCTCCTACCGGGAAGATACCGGTCTTATCTTTCCCAAAGCTTCCTGCAGAATCGTGAAATCTTACGAGCTCATGCTCATGATTTCCCGAAAAAACCCCGTTTTCCCTCAGCTTCAGCTCAAAAACGGCTGTCTGGACGAAGTCTCCTATCCTCTCTTGGAAGACCTGCCTATTTTTACAGGCAAGAATTCCATGGTCCAGCAGTCCATGGCAGACATCATATTTCCCGCCCTGGGAATCCGCCCCAGGACGCGGCAGGGAATCATTGATATTGAATTCATGTTTCAGGCCATGGTTCTGGAAAACAGCTACAGCATTCTTCCCGTCAGCAGAATCCGGGGCGGGGATATCGTACAGATCCCGTTTTCCTTCCACCCTAAGGTTCTGCGCCTTTTTATCAGCTCCCCGAAAAAAAGGCTGACCCGGCCGGAGCAGGCGCTCATCAGCCGGGTCAAAGAAGAATATGAAAAAATCTCTTATTATTATGATGTCTCGCTGGTCTGATTCTCCGTCTCCAGCCCCTCAAACTGCATTTTGTAGTAATGGGCATAGAGACCGTTCCGCTCCATCAGCTCTCTGTGGCTTCCCCTCTCTGCAATTCCTTCATTGCTGATCACAATGATTTCATCCGCATTGCGGATAGTGGAGAGCCGGTGAGCGATGGTGATGGCCGTGCGGTTTCTGGACAGCTGTTCCAGGCTCTGCTGGATATGGCGCTCACTTTCGTTGTCCAGAGCGGAGGTCGCCTCGTCCAGAATAAGAATGGGCGGGTTTTTCAGAAATACCCGGGCGATGGAAATCCGCTGCTTCTGTCCTCCCGACAGCCTGGTTCCCCGCTCTCCCACAAAGGTGTCGTATCCGTCGGGAAGACTCATAATAAAGTCATGAATATTGGCTTTCCTGGCCGCCTCCACGATCTCCTCCATGGAGGCGCCCGGCTTGCCGTAGGCGATATTGTCCTTTACGGTTCCGCAGAACAGATATACGTCCTGCTGAACAATGCCGATCATGCTCCTAAGACTCTTGAGCGTAATCCGGCTCACATCTTTTCCGTCGATGGAAATTCGGCCTCCCGTCACATCGTAGAACCTGGGCAGCAGGGAACATATGGTTGTCTTTCCCCCTCCCGAAGGTCCCACCAGGGCTACGGAGCGGCCAGCAGGGATCTCGAAGGACACATGGCTCAGCACCTGTTCCTCCTCATTGTAGCGGAAGCTCACATCTTCATAGCACACATGCCCCTTCACATCCGTCAGTTCTTCCGCATCCGGCGCATCCGTAATCTCCGGAGCCGTTTCCATCACCGCCGCAAACCGCTTGAAGCCGGAGAGCCCCTTCTGCATCATTTCCGCCAGTTCCACCAGAATCTGAATGGGATTGATGAAAATTCCGATGTAAAGGGCATACATGGCCAGATCCTCAGCCTCCATGCGGCCTGCTGCAATGAGCCAGCCGCCGTAAACCACGGTCACCAGATACATCATCCCCTGGAAGAACAGGTTGCCTCCCATAAAGCTTCCCATGCAGCGGTAGTTATTGTCCTTGGACCGAAGGAAATTCTCATTGCTGGTCCGGAATTTCTTCCGCTCCACCTCCTCATTGGCGAAGGACTGCACCACCCGGATGCCAGCCAGAGTGTCCTGCAGGCTGGCGTTCACATCTCCGATCTTTCTCCGGTTGTCCATAAAGGTAGCCTGCATCCGCTTGTTCTGCCGGGCGGAAAAAAAGATCATAATCACCACCAGAATCAGCAGGGGAACCGCCAGACGGGCATTTATGAAAAACAGGCAGACAAAAGAACCTATAATCTTGATCAGAGAGATAAACAGATTTTCCGGACCGTGGTGAGCGAATTCCGCAATGTCAAACAGGTCGGAAACCAGCTTGCTCATCATCTGACCGGAATTATTCCGGTCATAGTAGGAAAAGGACAGCTTTTCATAGTGGTCAAACAGCTGCTGCCTCATGTCACGCTCCATCCGAGCCCCCATCATATGGCCCTGATAGCTCACGTAGTACTTGCAGAGCGCCTGTACCGCATACATCGCCAGCAGACCTGCCGCAATGGGAATCAGCGCTCTCATCACCTTTTCTCCGTCCTCCCGGAACAGAGTCCTGGTCAGTGTCCTCAGAATCTGAGGATAAGCCAGATCAATCAGGCTGATCGCCGCCGCGCACACCAGATCCATGTAAAACACCGCCTGATACGGACGGTAATAGCGGATAAATTTCTTCAGTGTATCCATTTCTGCCTCCTTCTTCTGATTTGGCCTGCCGTTCGGCCGGGCAAGCCTTTCCGTATACACAAAAAGCCCGGAGACCACGATCTCCGGACCTTATCAAAGCTGGGCCACAAGGATTCGAACCTTGAAAATGACGGAGTCAGAGTCCGTTGCCTTACCATTTGGCGATGGCCCATTGCTCAAAAGCAAGTAAGATTATACCTCTCTCCTTTCAATCCGTCAAGACTTTTTTCGTATTTTTCTTTATTTTTTCTCCGGCTCTTCCGCCTGCTCTCATCCGCCCCTATCGGGAGCTCCGAATCCGCCGCACCCGCTTTTTCTGCCCGTTTCTTACCCAGAAAAACGGCCGGGTCTGCTCCTTCAGAAATCCGTAAATCTCTTCCAGAGACCGTTCATCCAGCACTGCCTCCATCCTTCCCAGCTTCCTGTTGATCTTCCCCGCAGCCTTTCCGCTCCTGCACAGAATGACATCCGCTCCCTTTCTTCTCACCTGCAGCCTTTCCGCCCGGTCATTGAAGACCACGGCAGACAGGACGGGAACCCTCCAGCCCTTTTCCTCCAGCAGGCGTTTCAAATGGCGCACATGACTCTGATTCTGGTAAACCGGATTATAGAAGGTCCTCCGTCCGGAAGGCAGAATCTGCACCCAATATTCCCGGTCCGCCCGCCCCTTTATTCTGCCGCCGTAATTTTTGTTTTCAATTACCACAACCCCTTTTTCGTGGACAAGGATGATATCCGCTTCCGTACTGCCTCCGCTCCTGCAGGGCAGATAGGCGTTGAATACGAAGCGCTTCCTCCCCCGGATCTTTCGCTCCAGAGTCAGAGATGTCAGATATTCCCCTTCTGTTCCTCTCTTCTTTTCTACCGTTTTCAGCCGTTTTCCTGTCTCCGCCCGGTAGGCCGAACGTTTGAACCTCCTTTTTTCCCTGGTCTTCCAAAACCATACGGCGGCAATCACGGCTGCCGCTCCCGCCCATATTCCTTCCATCTGCCTGTCCTCTCCGATGTCCGCTCTCGATGCCGTTTTTTCTTTCTTTCCACAACAAAAAATCCGGAAACATTTTCTGTTCCCGGATCTCTCATCAGCTGGGCCACAAGGATTCGAACCTTGAAAATGACGGAGTCAGAGTCCGTTGCCTTACCATTTGGCGATGGCCCATCACAACAACGTAATGTATTATACCCCATTATTTCCCAGCTGTCAAGTTTTTTTACTTATTTTCCGCACAATAGCTGTTTTCCACAGTGATCACGCAGAACGCCTTTTTCTGGCGCTTCCGGATCTCTTCCTCCACCTGTTCTTTGACCCGTATTTTCATCTGCGGAGTGTAATCCCTGGGAACTACCAGATCAAAGATCAGATTGACCCTCTCTTTTCCGTCCACCATGCGGAAATCATGGAGCGTCAGCCTGGAGTCCACCTGGGACAGCGCCTCTTCCGCCAGCTCCCGGTAGGCATCCAGCTTTTCATTTTTCATCTCCACCGGATCCATATGAATCACCAGAAACAGGTTCATCGTTCTGGCTGCGTCCCGCTCGATCCGGTCAATGATCTCATGGGAAATCTCCACATCCATATCGTTGGCCACCTCCGCATGAATGGATGCCATGCTTCTCCCCGGTCCGTAATTGTGCACAATCAGATCATGACTTCCCAGAATGCCGTCATAGCTCTCCACAAATTCGGTGATCTGCCGGTAGATCTCCGGATCGATGGCCTCCCCGATCAGGGGGGCTAAAGTATCCTTTGCAATATTTACTCCGGCAATCATCACCACCACCGAAACGGCCAGACCTACAATGCCGTCAATATTCCAGTTCAGCACGCCGAATACCAGCATGGAAAAAACAGTGGCGGAGGTAGCTGCCACATCTCCCAGGGAATCGGCGGAAGTGGCCAGCATAACCTTGGAATTAATCCGCCGCCCCAGCTTCCGGTTGAACATTCCCATCCAAAGCTTTACTGCCACGGAAACCAGCAGAATTCCCACGGACATCCACCGAAACACCATGGGCTCCGGATTTCTGATCTTGCCGATGGAAGTCCGGAACAGGGAGAACCCCACCTGGATTACCAGAAACGCCACAATGAAGGCCGAGATATACTCAATCCTTCCATGGCCGAAGGGATGCTCCTCGTCCGCCGGCTTCTGAGCCATGCGCACTCCCACAAATCCTATGATAGAGGAAGCGGCATCCGACAGATTGTTGAAGCCGTCCGCCATAACCGAAATGCTGTGAGCCATAAGACCGGTAACGATTTTTACGGCAAAAAGCAGCAGGTTGCAGCAGATTCCCACCATTCCCGACAGCTCGCCGTATCTGGTTCTCACCTCCGCATCCTGAATTTTTTCATAATCTTTCACAAACCGCCTGACTAAAAATTCCGTCATCCTTTTCTCTCCTGCTTCCTGTCATAATCTACCCGAACCAGACACAGACCTTCCGGAGGCGCCGTACAGCCCGCCGCCCGGCGGTCTCCGGCCCGGAGAATTTCCGTCATCGATTCCGCCGAGCGCTTTCCCTCTCCCACCTCTATCAACGTGCCTGTCAGAATACGGACCATATGATACAGAAATCCGTCTCCGTAAAAGTCCATCTCGATTTCTTCCCCCTTTTCCCTGATTTCAATGGAAAATAAGGTTCTGACCGTGGATTTTTTCATTTTTTTGTTCCCGCAGAAGCTTTTGAAATCCCTGGTTCCCGTAAGAAGGGAAGCTGCCTTTTTCATCGCCCCGCAGTCCAGACCGTGCCCAAGACCGTACAGATACTTTCTTTCAAATACCGGCTTTTTCCTGCCCGTCCAGATGCGGTACCGATACAGTTTTCCCGTCGCGTTCAGCCTGCTGTGAAACCTTCCTTCCGCTTCCCCGGCCCATGTCACGGCAATGTCCTCCGGCAGGTATTCATTCAGATAGTCTCTCACCCCTTCCGGGGAAAAATGCTCCGGCACCTGAAAATTTGCCGTCTGTCCTTCCGCGTGAACTCCCCGATCCGTCCGCCCTGCTCCGTGGACCTCCACCGGCCTTCCGCACATCCTCTCCAGCACCGCTTCCAGCTTTCCCTGGACGGTATTGTCCGTATTTCCCTGCTTCTGCCAGCCGTCATACCTGCTGCCGTCATACTGCAGCACAATTTTTATGTTTCTCATTCTTTCCCTTCTCATGCAGAAAACCTAATGAAGGCCGCCTTCATTAGGTTTCTCTGCTTCACATCCTGATTTTTACAATAATTCTATACGGTCTGGTACTTCGCCACATAGACGGGGAAGGTATCCGTTCCCTTTACCTCTTTCCCTGCGGTTATGGTCACATTCTTGTCAGAAACCAGATACTCGATATCCGCTCCGGCTTCCACCACCGTATCCTGCATAAGCACGCAGTTCTTTACCTTCGCGCCCTTTGCAATCTTCACTCCGCGGAACAGCACGCTGTTCTCCACTTCTCCCTCAATCACGCAGCCGTCTGCCGCCATAATATTGTTGACCTTGGCTCCGTTGATATATCTGGTGGGGTTGTCGTCACGGATCTTGGTATAAATGGGATTGGGAGTAAACAGGCCGTTTAAGTTCTCTTCGTCCAGCAGCTTCATATTCTCATCAAAATAGCTCTTCAGACTGGTAATGTGAGCAATATAGCCTTTATGGCAGAAAGCCTGCACATTAAGCGCATCCAGCTGAGCCATCAGCACATCCCGCTCGAAGTTCACATAGCCGTGGGTGTAGGCGTAGCTCACCTGCCGGATCAGGAATTCTCTCTCCATAATATAGATTCCCATGGAGAAATTGGTCACTCCCGTCTCCTTGGAATTGATCTCCATCTCCTTTACGCGGCCGCCGTCCAGCTTGAGGGTGTAGTAAAACTCCTTGCTCTCCTGACGGTCCGTCAGGAAGCTCTCCGGCAGTTTTTCCTCCGTATAGGCCACCGTCACATCGGCTCCGCTGGCCACATGGGCCTTCAGCATGGCGCTGAAGTCAAAGTTCACGGCAATGTCCGTATCGGACATAACCACATACTTCTCTTTCTGGTATCTCAGGAAATCCAGAATGCTGGCCAGCGCCTCCACGCGGCCGCTGTACACCTTTACGGTCTTCTCCGCAAAGGGAGGCACAATATTCAGACCGCCGTTTTTGCGGGTCAGATCCCATTCACGTCCGGAACCCAGATGGTCCATGAGAGAATGGTAATTCTTGCGGACAATAATCGAAACGTTTCCAATACCGCTGTTCACCATATTGGACAGCATAAAATCGATAATACGATAACGGCTGGCGAAAGGAATGGACGCCATCAGACGTTCTCCCACCAGTTCCGGAACTAAAGCATCATGACTGTTCGGAAAAATAATACCCAGAGCATCTACATTGGAATTTACCATTGTTCTTCACCACCCTTTACATTGTCGCTGACCATTGCATTGGGGCCGATCTTGGCGCCGTCCCCGATATATACGTTGGAACCTACGGTGGCCACGCCCTTTTCTCCCTCAGACGGCATGGCTCCTACCACAGCATTCTGTCCCACAACCACATTCTCAGCTACGATACAGTGCTGAACCACGGCTCCTGCCTTAATCACAGTGCCGCCCATCACGACCGCATCCTCTACCACAGCTCCCTCTTCCACGCGGACGCCGGCAAAGAGAATGGAATGCTTTACCGTGCCGGAAATCTGGCAGCCGTCCGTGATCATGGAATTCTCCACTACGGCGCCGGGTTTGATCCGATGTCCGGTCATTCCGCTGTTCCGGCTGTAGATCTTCCAGTGCTCGTCAAACAGGTTGATGCCGCTGTGCTCCGGATCCAGGACCTCCATATTGGCCTCCCATAAGGAGGAAATGGTTCCCACATCCTTCCAGTATCCGTTAAAATGATAAGCGTACATATTTCTGCCGTCTCTCAGCAGATTGGGAATAATATTGTTTCCGAAATCGTTCTCAGAATTGGGATCCGCCTCATCCTCAATCAGATATTTCTTTAAAATATCCCAGTTAAAAATGTAAATTCCCATGGAAGCCAGGTTTGACTTGGGATTCTTCGGCTTCTCCTGGAACTCGGTGATCTTGTCATTGTCATCCGTTACCATCAGGCCGAAGCGGGATGCCTCGTCCCACGGAACCTCCATAACGGCCACGCTGAATTCCGCTCCCTTTTCCTTATGGAAACGCAGGAAATCGCTGTAGTCCTGTTTGCAGATCTGGTCTCCGGAAAGAATAATCACATACTGGGGGCTGTAGCGCTCAATGAACGAAATGTTCTGGTAAATCGCGTTGGCCGTTCCCTTATACCAGTCGGAACCGGATGCCTTCTGATAAGGCGGCAGCACATGAACTCCGCCGTGAAGCCGGTCCAGATCCCAGGGCTGTCCGTTTCCGATATACTCATTCAGCACCATAGGCTGATACTGTGTGAGAATACCAACCGTATCAATGCCGGAATTTACGCAGTTAGACAGAGGAAAATCGATAATACGATATTTTCCTCCGAAAGGAACCGCCGGTTTTGCCAGCTTCTGGGTAAGGGCATACAGGCGGGAACCCTGTCCGCCGGCCAGAAGCATCGCAATCATTTCTTTTGCCATACTCACTCCTCCTACTTCTGTATAGAAATATCTATAAATAATAGTAGTAAAATTGTACCACAGAATGGAGGGAAACGGTAGTCTTTCCGTCACATTTTACACCTTTTTTTCATTTCCCCCAAAATCCGCCCTTTTACCCCGCAAACAGGGAAAGCAGTCCGCTTCCCACGCTCCACACGGCTACCGCCGTCACCGATATCCGGCAGAGCAGGCGGCTGGTTCCCAGTCTTCCCGGCAGAAAAGCCAGCACAATCAGCACGATGGCCACCGGGTAGATCATCCCCAGAACAGGGGCCGATACCTGTATGATAGCGTTGAGTCCCGCATTGGAAACGATCAGGCTCACGCCGGCAAAAAGCGCCAGCCATCCCCGGTATCCCAGCACGGGAAAGGTCTGGCTGAAGTATTCGCTGCAGCAGGAAAGCAGACCGATGCAAACGTTCAGGCAGGCGATGAAAAAAATCAGCGCGATAATCACCGTTCCCGCCGTTCCGAACAGCCGATGCACCATAAAGGTGAGCACGTCCGCTCCGTTGGATGCCGACTGGCCGAAGCCGGATGCCGTCACCCCCACATAGGCCAGACAGCTGTATACAGCTGCCAGCAGAATGCCTGCAATGCCTCCTGCTTTGATGGTCTCTCCGGCGATCTCTTCCTCCTTTTCCACGCCCATTCCCCGAATGTTCATGGCAATGACGATTCCGAAGTTCAGAGCCGCTATCGTATCCATCGTCTGGTAGCCGTCCACGAAGCCCCGCACTGCTGCCAGCGTCTCATAGCCGGCCAGAGGCGCAGCAATCCCCGCCTTTTCCCCCAGCAGGCTTCCCGCAAATACCACCGCTATCAGAGCCAGAAGCAGCGGCGTCATAATCCGGCCCAGCATATCCTTCAGTCTCTCCGGTCTGAGCGCAAAAAAGAAGGCTGTTCCGAAAAACAGCAGAGAGTACAGAGCCATTACCCCGCTTCTCATCAGGCTTCCGCTCCCCGGACTTCCCAGAAAGGGCGCCGCCGCCATTTCAAAAGAGGTACTGGCCGTTCTGGGTATGGCCAGTCCCGGTCCGATCATAAGATAAATCAGCAGGGTGAACACTGCGGCAAACTTGGGGTGAACTCTTCCCGCCAGGCGGTCCAGACCTCCGCATCGCGCTACGGCCGCCACTCCCAGAATGGGGAGTCCCACGGCGCTGAGCAAAAGCCCCGCCATGGCCGGAACGGCGTTTGCTCCCGCCTGCAGCCCCACCAGCGGCGGAAAAATCAGATTTCCCGCGCCGAAAAACATGGAAAATAATGTCAGTCCGATGAGAGCGCGCTCCCTCAGATTCAGCTTCTTTTTCATTCGGATCCTCCTTCGTCATTCCCTGCGCCGGGTCCTGCCCCCGCAGCTTTTCATGGTGTTTTCTCAATATAGCATGATATTTCCCGAACTGTAAATAACTATTGTTAAATCCATGTAAAATCTACGTTAAATGAAAGACAACTCTATTGTCCTCATCTGAAATTTCTTTTACAATGGCATGGAAGCAAAACCAATTTAAAATCACAATAAGAAAATGAAGGGGAGTATTATGCAGACAACAGATTTTCTCAATTTGCTGGGGGGACTTGCTCTTTTTCTCTACGGTATGCAGATGATGAGCAACGGTCTGGAGGCCGCTGCCGGAAACCGTATGCAGAAAATTCTGGAACGGCTCACTGCCAACCGCTTTATCGGCGTCCTGGTAGGCGCCGGAATCACCGCTCTGATCCAGTCCTCCTCCGCCACCACCGTCATGGTTGTGGGCTTTGTAAACTCCGGTATGATGACCCTGCGCCAGGCTGTGTGGATTATCATGGGAGCCAACATCGGAACCACCATCACCGGGCAGCTGATCGCCCTTGATGTGGGAGCGCTTGCGCCGCTTATGGCTTTTGTGGGTGTTGCGGTGGCTATGTTTATTAAAAACAAGCAGATCCAGCACTACGGCCACATTCTGGCCGGGCTGGGCATCCTTTTTATCGGAATGGACTTTATGAGCGGCGCCATGATGCCTCTCCGTGATTCTCAGGCCTTTATCCGCCTGATCACCAATTTCTCCAATCCTCTGATCGGAATCACCGCCGGAGCCGCTTTCACTGCTCTGATTCAGTCTTCCTCCGCTTCCGTGGGAATTCTGCAGGCTCTGGCTGTCAGCGGAGTGATCGGCCTTCCTTCTGCTGTCTATGTGCTGTTCGGCCAAAACATCGGTACCTGTATCACTGCCGTGCTGGCCTCCATCGGCACCAGCCGCAGCGCCAAGAGAACTACCATCATTCACCTGCTGTTCAATATCATCGGCACCACTCTGTTTACCATCGTCTGCATGAGCACGCCGCTCACCACTCTGGTCGCCTCCTGGACTCCGTCCAATCCGGCGGCTCAGATTGCAAATATGCATACCCTGTTCAACGTGGTGACCACCATCCTGCTGATTCCTTTCGGAACTCAGCTGGCGGCGCTGGCTGTGCGCATCCTTCCGGAGCATCCCTCCGAAAAGGAAGACGGCTTCTGCCTGAAGTTCATTCATGCCATTCCGGAGGCCCGTGCCCGCGAGAGCCACATGGGAAATTCCGCCATTGCCATCCATAACATCGGCAGCGAGCTGAGCCGCATGGCCGATATGGCCGCCGACAATATCCGCGAAAGCTTCGACTCCGTCCAGAGCGGCAATACCCGCTACCTGGCATCCGTCACTCAGCGCGAAGAATATGTGGATTATCTGAACAAAGAAATCTCCAGCTATATCTCCTCCGTCATGGGGCAGGAGGAAAATGCCAGGGATTCCGCCGCCATCAACGCCTTCTTCAAGATCTGCGGAAACCTGGAGCGAATCAGCGATCACGCTATGAACATCTGCGAATACAGCAAGCATCTGGAGTCCGAGCATACCGCTTTTTCTGACATGGCTATGGTAGAAATCGAAAACATGAAGCGGGCCTGTCTGGACGCCATCTCCTCCGTCCGCTCCATGACTCCCATGTCTCCCGCAGAGCTTCGGGGAGTTGCCGATATGGAGGAAAAAATCGACCGCATGACAGATTCCTACCGTGAAAATCAGATCGCCCGCATGCAGCAGAAGGAATGCGCCCATGAAACCAGCATTCTCTATTCGGAAATGCTCACGGATTTTGAGCGAATCGGAGATCACGTGCTGAATATCGGGCAGCTGCTGGCCGCTATCTGACCGAAAACATCCGGGGCCTTGCCCTCAGAAAACATACGCTTCCTGACGCGTATATGATAAAAGTGTCGTCCGGTCATCCCCCCCTGGGATGGCCGAGCGGCACTTTCTTTTTCACCTGCATTGTATTTTATATATGGAATGCCGTACTTTCCTACCGGATCGCTCCCGCAGCCAGAGCAATAACGATAATCAGCAGGTTGGAAATCTCCATAACCGGCACGCCTTTTCTGCAGTAATCCTCCAGGTCAATATCCAGCAGGGACACTCCCACATGGGTAGTGGCCGTAAACGGAGAAATACCCGTTGCCAGAGACATATTGCAGACGAAGGGGGCGATCACATCCACACCGGCCAGGCCATAGCTGCTTGCCATGGAAATCAGAGCCGGATACATGGAATTGTAAATCTTGTTGGGCATAAAGCGGATTACCAAAACCATAATCGCTGCCAGGAACAGGTGAATATAGCGGGTGAGAACGGCTGGGAATGCTCCTACCACCGCTGCCGCCAAGGCGTTTACCATTCCCGTTTCATTGAAAATCCCCAGGAAAACGGAGATTCCGATGAGCATCATCATGGTTCCTCCGAAGCGGCCGGCTGCCTTGTTCAGCATTTTCTGATAGTCTTTAGGCTCTCTGTAATCAATCATGATGGTCAGGAAGGAGGCAATAATAAATACCAGGTAAGAAGGCACCGCCGATGTGACGAGAGCGGCGATGGCCGCCAGGAAAATCAGCAGATTGATCCAGAACAGCTTCGGCCGTCTGAGAGGATTTTCTTCCTCCTCGCTGCCTTCGTCATCAGACCACTCCACCACCATGGGCAGCCCCTGGCGCTTGTGCTGAATGCCGAAGTACACCCACTGAAGGACGATCACCGGAATAAAGCAGAGGGCTACGGGAATCAGCCGGCGGGACAGTTCCATGGCGTCCACGCTGGCAAATACGGAAGAATTCACCACCGCAATGCCCCAAGGAAGAAAGCACATTCCCGCAATGGCTGTCTGAGCAATGATCATGGCTGCCGCCCGGTCAAATTTCATCTTCTTGTACAGGGGAATCATAGCCGGAAACACAATGGTATACGCGGTAACCACCGTAGCGGTCATCATGCCGATTCCTGCGATCAGACTGGTGAGAATCATTACCATATACACATTGACTTTTCCTCTGGTAAGCTTGATCAGCTGCTTTGTAATGGTATTGAACATTCCGGTCTCGCTGAGCATGGTGAAATAAACCATGGCAAACAGGCACATGATTCCTGCTGACTGCAGAGACTTTGTGATCTGGCTCATGGCAATGTCTCCCACCTCTTTTATGGGATATCCCAGAATCAGCCCGCAGACAACCGGAACAATGCACAGCGTAAACTGCATGGGCACTTTTTTCAGAAATACCGATGCGATGACGGTTCCTACCATCAGTATCGCAACAATTGTAACCATATCCATTATTATCCCTCCCTGTCAGCTCAGATTTCAACCGCTTTGCCTTCATATCTCAAAGTCTTCGTATCCTCGTCCTTGGTAAACTTTGAGAACCACTCGTCCCAGATCAGCCTGCACTCCGACGGCCATACCGCATGCACCTTCTCGTCCACTTCCACCAGGCGAAGCATGGGAACGCCGGCGGCGGTCCTGAATATGTAATTGGTGAATTTTCCTTCTTTAAAGCTGCAGCGGTCTCCCGTTCCCATATAAGTGTAGTCCGCCCACTTCTTATCCGTGCCGTAGCGGGTGCACCAGTAATCTGCCAGCTCCGCCGCATCCTCCGTGGCAAAGCCTCCTGCAAAGACTTTGTCCTCCACTCCCAGAAACGCCATGATGGGAATCAGGGATTTTTCCTCAAAGGGATCCACCGCATCAATTTTATTGATATTCTTTGCGGATACGGGAGCACAGGCCGCAAAATAGTCCGCGCGGTAAGCCGCACAGGCCCAGGCCATCATTCCTCCCGAGGACTGACCGGTGGCGTAAACCCTGGTCCGGTCCACCGGATACCGTTTTGTCACCCAGGCATACAGGTAATCCAGGAAAATCATGTCGCCGGGGCAGCCTTCCTTCGGCCTGCCCGTATTCCAGCGGCTGCGGAACAGATTATTGGTCGTATTCCCGTTGATCGTCCGAATCACATTTTCCACAGAAGCTCCCGGGCAAACCAGCAGAAATCCTTTTTCCTCCGCCAGCTCCGCCCAGCCGGACCGGTCGCCGATCTCATCCGCGCTCCCTCCTGCTCCATGAAACAGGAAAACAGCTGGAATCCGGCCGTTTTCCGGCTTTTTCTGCGGCTCATATACCCACCATTCTCTGCGGTAATAATCCGTTTCCGGGTCTCCGTAGCCCCCGGGCACCTTTTCGGAAAAGAACTGAAATCCTCTTTCCCCGATGTCTCCGTTATGGCGCAGGGAACCGTTCTTGTTTCCGGCAAAACGGCAGGTTCCCTTCCACAGTTCCTGATATACTTTTTTGCAGAAGGAAGGATTTTTTGTCTCCTCCTGCCTTACGGCAGATACGAAGAGCTTTGCGCACCAGTGCTCATCCACAGTTCCTCCCTGTTTCGGAAGGAAGAGAACGGTCTGCTCGTCTAAGACTCCCTCCCTCTCTTCGGAGTGGTTGCTCTCCTTCAGGTAGGAAACCAGGACCTTCACCTCATCTGTCATCTCCTCCGCCGTGATCCAGGCCGGCATCTGAACCTGCCCCAACGTCACCCCATTCACAGGTGTGGGCGTATTCTTCAGTTCCTCCGCCTCCTCTGCCCCCATGCCTGAAGCCCCTGCCAAAAGCACACCGGACCACTCCTGAGGAGCCCGAAGGCAGTGTTTCATGAGAATATCCGCACCCTTTCCGTAGCCGGCTCCGTAAATTTTTGACGCAAAGGGACAAAACAGCGGCCTGGCAGCAATGCGGCGGAGCACACTGTCCACATAGGGCATTTCTTCCTTCCAGTTTTTCCACAATCCCTGTTCCGGTTCCAGAAGCACCAGATAAAGTTTGTCCTCATCTGCTTCCCTCATCCAGCCGCTGTCTTCCAGAAAAGCTCCGGGATCCGTGTTATCCGGAACCAGAATCAGTGCAGTAGGCTGATTAAAGCGGCTGTTTTCCGGAACATAAACGGTAGCTCTCCTTGTGCTCCCATCCTTCAGCCGGCAGGGCATTTCATAGTAACCCGTCAAAACCTGCTGATAATAGTGGTCCCGGTCCAGAGTCAGGCTGTCCATAGCCGGCATTATTTTTGTAACCATCTTTCATCCTCCATTCAAAGTATTCATAAATTCCAGCTGCATCACCCGCAAAATGTGCAGAAATCATCTCTTTTTTATCCACATTTTGCCTGATTAAAAAGAAAAAAACCTTTTATTTATATACATTTTATCCAGCAAGCTCTTCATTGACAACCAGTATCCCCTCATATATAATTTAAGCAAAATTCATATATCGGAGGAAGGACTATGGATATCAGAATGTACGAATACCCTCTGGCAATCGATCAGGAAGGATCTGTGTCCCTGGCTGCCGAACGCCTGGGGATCTCTCAGTCTGCTCTCAGTCATTTTCTGTCCGCTCTGGAAACCCAGCTGGGCTACGCTCTGTTCGACCGTTCCACCCGCTATCTCTCCCCCACTGCCGCCGGACGTTCCTTTCTGCTCACAGCGGAACAGATCCTGTCCGTGAAAAAGCAGACCTATCATGCCATTGAAGCTCTGAACCATTCCTTTTCTTCCCGGCTGATCCTGGGTTCTACTCCTCACAACGGTGCCGACATCTATTCCAGCCTGTTTAAGGAATTTTCTCCTGCCTATCCCAAAATTCAGCTGCTGCACCGGGAAGGCTACATGAAAGAGCTCACCGCCGCCTTGAAAAAAGGACAGGTGGACTTTCTCATCGGCACGGCCAGCGCCGCAGAAGACCGGGAAATGTGTTTTTTCCGCTTTGCCAGGCAGGAACTGCTCTTAGCCATTTCCCAGCATCACCCTTTATACGAAAAAGCAGCTCCTCTCTACGGCGAACCGGTTTCCATTTCGTTGAAAGAAGTGGAGGATGTTCCCTTCGTTATGGCAGGAGAATCCACCACTCTCTTTCAGCAGGTTCGCTCCCGCTTTAAAGAAGCGGCTTTTTCTCCCACCATTGTCTTCCAAACGGACAACATTCTTCTTCTGAAACAGATGATCCGGTCCGGCCAGGGCTGCGGGATCCTTCCTGCAACTCACGTATACAATTCTTCCGGAATCCGGTATTTTTCTCTGGAGCCCAAGCTTTGGCTTTACACCGGCCTGTTCGCAAAGGCGGACAGGATTCTGTCCGAACCGGAAAAGCGCCTGGTCTATCTCTGCCACCGCTATACGGTTCAAAACCGCACTCATCCCCATTTCTTTATGGACCCAAACGCCCCGGTTCAGGCTATTCTGAACGAATATGATCCGTAACAAAGGAGGACCCCTTATGGATTTAAAGCAGCTGGAGTACATTACCGTTATTGCCGAGGAGCATTCCATTTCAAAGGCCGCCCGGCGCCTTTTCCTCTCCCCCTCTGCCCTCAGCCAATATCTGAGGCGTCTGGAGGAGACGGAGCACCTGCCTCCCCTCTTTTACCGCCGCGGCCGGGAGCTTCTTCTCACAGATGCCGGGCGTATCTACGTAAACGGCGCTCTGGCCATTTTAAGCCTGTCCAAAAAACTGGAAGACTCCGCCCCGCAGAAGCTTTCATCCCTCCATATAGCTCTTCCCTCCTATCTGGAAGAGCTCTTTCTCACCGAATGCCTCCCTGTCTTTTCCGGACATTTTCCCCATATTCTGACCGACATCCGGACTGAGGAAACGGACGCCGCCCGCAAAAGGCTTCTGGAAGGCCAGCTGCAGGCCGCTGTCCTTCCGGAAGAAAGTCAAGGCCTTCCTTCCTCTCTGGTTTCCCGCCCTCTGGGACATGACCGCATCGTTCTGGCCGCCTCTTCGAACGTTTCTCCCTCTCTGAAGGAAGCCGGGACCTTTTCCTTTATCATGCCTTCTTCCGGCACCATATGGCACAAAATGTGCCGAGATATCTGCCTGGAAGAAAATCTTCAGCCCTCCGTATTCTGCCGGACCGGAAATTTTCAGGCATCGGCAGCCCTCCTTCAGCGCCGCTCCCCGCTTTCCGCGCCGCTGGCGGCCTTCCTTCCGGAAACGGTTTTCCGCCGGCAGGCAGAAAAAGAAAACGGCTTAAGGGAAATTCCCTTAAACCGTTCCTATACGTTCCGTATTTCCTTTACCGTTCTGTCCGGAGAATCCATTTTCCGCGAGCCTCTGGATAAGCTGTACGAGATTCTTTCCGATCGACTTGGAAAATAAAAAAAGCGCGAGACGGGATTCGAACCCGCGACCCTCGCCTTGGCAAGGCGATACTCCACCACTGAGCCACTCGCGCAAAAAACTATTTATTATTAAGGGAACGTACCCTCAAAACCGCACACTAAGCAAACCTACATCCATGATCCTTCTGGTTAAGCCCTCGACCGATTAGTAACAGTCAGCTCCATGTGTTGCCACACTTCCACCTCTGCCCTATCTACCTC
>CALWEP010000053.1 GCA_944377325.1 uncultured Lachnospiraceae bacterium | reverse complement strand
CGTTCTTCAACAACTATCGTCCGCAGTTCTACTTCAGAACCACTGACGTTACCGGCGTTTGCGAGCTTCCGGCCGGCACCGAGATGTGCATGCCTGGCGACAACGTTGAGATGACCGTTGAGCTGATTCATCCGGTAGCTATGGAGCAGGGTCTTCGTTTCGCTATCCGTGAGGGCGGCAGAACCGTTGGTTCCGGTAGAGTTGTAACCATCATCGAGTAATTAAATCGAAATTAATATAAAACTTTATCCGTAGTGATAATTTGTGTCCAAGCAGAAAAAAGAGCACCACAATTTGTGGTGCTCTTTTTATTTGGACTCTTTGTTAAGAATTGGGGTAAAGCTTTCTTGGGACACAGGTGCAGACCATCTGTGTCTCTTATTTTGCCAGAGATGGAATACGGTAAAGCCGGAATGATTGTTTTATGGCTAAAGGATATGGGGGGTCTTCCGGGATTTCTTTTTAGGAAGTAATGTTTCAATGTTATAAAAACTTCATTAATAATATTACATTTTTGTTATATCGCATACAACATATCGAAATTTGCTTTTATTTGTCAGTAAATATATAATAAATATAAGAAATTTAGCGCTAAATATTCCCGAAAAAACTGTAACAGATTTACAGGAGGAATAATTTTGAAAATTGATATAGTGCCATTTGCTCAGGAAGTTTGTCAGAAAAAGCTAGGTATTCACCATGTGCTGGTTCATCGAGGAGATGACCTGTTATCTTCTTTCCACTTTCAGCAAACAGATCGCCGGATAGATATCCATTCGGCTACCAAAAGTGTGGTGAGCCTGGCTGCGGGAATAGGAATAGAGGAAGGATTGTTTTCTCTGAATACATGCCCGGTCGATGTTCTGTCAGATTGCTTGCCGGAAAATTTTGATCCGGCGTGGGAAAAGGTGACTTTAAAAGATCTGCTTACTATGAGCAGTGGACATGAAAGAAAACTTATGGATGGCTATTCTGCAGTTCCGGGTACGGTGAATAGGGATGATTTGCCGAATAAAGACTGGGTAAATTATATCTTTTCCCAGAAACTGGATTTGGCTCCGGGAGAAAAATTTGTATATAATAATGCATGCCCGCATCTTGTTTCCAGGATGATTTCTGAACGGACGGGGGAAAAGCTGGTTGACTGGCTCAGAGAGCGTTTGTTTGATCCTTTGGAAATTCATAATCCGCAGTGGGGAACGGATCCTCTGGGATTTACCTGCGGTCCTGGCGGGCTGCAGCTGTCTGCGGAAGAATTCTCCAGAATAAACCGGCTGTGCCTGAAAGAGGGAGAATGGAATGGAAGGCAGCTGATATCAAAGGATTATATGAAAGATGCTGTCAGCCGAAAGATAGAAACTGCTGAAGCCGAAAAGAAAGATAACGATGACTTCAGTGCGGGATATGGGTATTTTTTCTGGAGAAACTATCGTGATAACGCATACTATCTGTTCGGATGGGCAGGTCAGCTGGGGATTATCTTTCCGGAATATGATGCAACCATTACGCTGACTTCTTACGAATTTCAGACACAGATGCTTTTGGACACTGTATGGAATACTATAGTGCCTCAGTTGAGAAACTAGCCGTCAAACGGCAAATATCGGAGGAGGGGAATTTGAATGTCGACACAGATGCTTATCTGTCTGGGGATCAGTTTACTTACAATTATTGGATATCTGTCAAATAAATTACCCATGGGAGTGGTTGCCATGCTGTCATTGATCAGCTTCTATCTTACGGGGTGCATTACATCAGAAGATGCGATGACATACTTCGGTAACTCCAACCTGTGGCTGTGTGTATGCATGTTTGTAGTTTCGGCAGGTTTTACCAGAACACAATTTGTAAAGAATCTGGCTAAAAGAGTAAACCGGCTGGCCCATGGCTCGTTGCGGAAAATCTTTTTCGGATATATGATTCTGGGAGTGATTCTCTGCCAGTTTATCGGTCAGGCAGTAGCTGAATTCTCTATAGTTGCTCCGCTTCTGGGAGCATCTGCAGATGAGATAGGAGTAAAACGTTCGAAAGTCATGTATCCGCTGGCAGTTATGCTGCTGGCGACAATGGCCTGGCTGCCTCTGGGAGCCGGATATGCATTTCCTATGCAGGTGAATTCTCTGTTTGAAACTTTTGAGATCACCCAATATTCCATGTCTGTATTCCACCCGTTCCTGGTACGGCTTCCGGGAATTGTGATTGTCTGCATTTACATAATGACCATAGGGCTGAAAATTTCTCCGGAGGAGCCTCTGACGGAAATATCTGCCGCCAAAACTGAGCAGGAAAAAAAGGAAGAAGAACCGCTGTCTCCGTTTAAAGAAAAATGTGGTTATATAATATTTTTTGCCACCTGTGCAGTTCTTCTTGTTTCTGGAAAACTTGGAATACAGCCATGGCTGGCAGCTCTTACTGGCGCGGTATTTATGGTTGCATTTGGAGTTCTGAAGGGGAAACAGATCAATGATGCGCTTCCTGTATCGTATTTTGCCGTGTTTGCGGGAGCGCTTTCCATGGGAGGGGCACTGACAAATACGGGAGCTGCAGATCTTATAGGAAATCTTATTGCAAAGCTGGCTTCGTCAGTCAACAATACGGTACTAGTATATTTGATTATATTTATGGCAGCTTTTATTGTTACCCAGTTCATGCTTAACAGTGCGGTTATGTGGTCACTGATGCCTCTGGTGCTGGCTACGACAAAAGTAATGGGGATTAATCCTATAGGAGCGGCAGTGCTGGTAAATATTGCAGCTACGGCAGCATACAGCACACCCATGTCCTGCCCGCTGATTCCCTTGACAATGGCTGCCGGAGGATATAACTTTAAAAGTGTATTTCTCCAGTCAGTGATTCCAAGCATACTGATGATAGCAGCTGGTGTTTTATGGACGAGTTTTTTGTATCCGATTTTTTAGAATTGTATGAAAAACAGATATTAAAGCAGAAAGGAATAGGCTATGTATCGATTACATCATGAAGAAGCTGTACACCGACTGATGAATGGAGCATATGATCTTCATACTCATACAGCACCGGACTTCTTTGAACGTTCACTGGACGATTATGAGTTAATGCGCCAGGCAGATGAATGGAATATGGCGGGAGTCATGCTGAAAAATCATCTGGATCCAACGCCTGCCAGGGCACAGCTGATCAATTCGAAAGGCTATAAGGCAAAGGCCTATGGTTCAGCAGTTTTGAATCTGACGGTAGGAGGACTGAATCCTGTTGCAGTTCAAAAATATCTTGAGTTTGGTGCGAAAGTAATCTGGATGCCTACGATTCACGCAAGGAATCAGATCGAATATTCCAGAATAGATCAGAATCTTTGCCATCCTGGGATCCGGCTTCTGGATGAGGAAGGAAAATTGAAACAGGAAGTTTATGAGATACTGGATTTGATCAAATCATATGGAGCAGCTGTAGCAACGGGACATATCAGCATCGGTGAATCAATTGCAGTATGTACAGCAGCCAGAGAAAGAGGAATTAAAACAGTTTTGACTCATCCTGACTGGGCCTGCACAATGGTTCCCTTGGAAATTCAAAAGCATCTGGTTTCCAAAGGGGTAATGATAGAAAAATTGTGGTTTGATGTGGGACTGAATCTTGTTTCTTCTGAATATATGGCTCAGACAATAAAAGAGCTGGGCCCGGAAAACTGCTTTATGGCAACAGACAGAGGACAAAAAGGAATGGAATTTCCTGCAGAAGGCCTTATGAGGTTTATGGATGAAATGCTGGAGCAGGGGATACCCTATGAGGCCGTCCGTACTATGACGCATGAAAATCCCGCAAAAATAATAGGGTAAAAGGGAAGGAAACGGAGGGGAGCAGAAATGAATCAGAGGGAATGTGAGCTGGTGCTTGCAATTGCCAGGGAAGGAAGTATTTCCAGAGCTGCAGAAAAAATGTATATGAGCCAGCCTGCTCTCAGCCTTTTTCTGACGCGTTTAGAGACAGCGCTTGGCATGAAACTGTTCGCACGTACCACAAATGGGCTGAAACCTACATATGCAGGGGAATGCTACATTCGAACGGCGGAAAAAATAGTGAAACTGTGCGGTGATTTTGAAGTAGAGCTGTGTGAGATCAGCCGTCTGCATAGAGGACGGGTCCAGGTTGGAGCGACCGTTCATTTAGGATCCTATGTATTTCCCATGCTGATTCCGCGCTATAAGGAATATTATCCCAACATTGAAATTATTATTACTGAAAAAAAGTCTTCGGATCTGGAACTGGCTCTGACACATAATGATATTGATATTGCATTGATGCATATGCCTTTTTCCAATGTTGATGCGGATCACGAAGTGATAACAAGGGATCCGTTTGTAATGGTAATTGCCGAAAATAGTCCGGCAGCAAAAAACATTTATGAAAAAAACGGAAAAATATATATTGATCCTCGGGCATGTGCTGAAGAAAAATTTGTACTTGCATATCCGACGCAGAGGGTACGGCAGGTATCAGATCGGATTTTAGCTCAGGCGGATATTGTGCCGAATATTTCCTTTATGACCAGCAGTGTGGAAACGGCTATGCGTATGGCCAGCGTAGGAGTAGGCCTGACTTTGATGCCCCAAAGCTATATCAATTTATTTACCTGTCCTGGCAGTGCATATTTTTGCCATATGGAGGAAGAATATAAAGCGTATTGGACGTTTGTTGCCGCTTATCCCAAAGACTCGGAGCTTTCCAATCCGGCTAAGGAAATGATACGTATCCTGAAAGAAATTTATTGCTGAAACAATAGAAAATCCCGACATAAGTTCACGCAAGACAGTTATGAGCTTATGCCGGGATTTTGTCGTGTAGTGCAGCATGTGTCCGCATCCATCCGGTCAGGGGATCGCAGGCCGCCTCAGAGCATTGTCCTGAAACCGGAAATAATCCGGGCGATGGCGGGACTGGGTGAATTCAAACATGACGCCGTCGCTGTTGTAGGTGTGGCTGGTGATCACCGCGAGACAGTTATAGTCATTTACATCCAGTTCCAGGTATTTTTCATCGATCTGAGTGATCTTTTCCACGGTCATGACGCGCTTGCTGTTCACAATGGTCATATGGAGAGTGTTTTCCAGGTATTCGTAGATGGAACGGGAAGCGATTTCCGCAGTCAGGCCGGGCACGGCGCTCTTCAGAAAATAGTTATGGTTCAGAATCAGGGGCTTGCCGTCCAGGGAATGGACTCTCTGGATATAGTAGAGCTCAGCTCCTTCGGAAAAACCGGTGCGGGCTGCCACACGGCTGTCGGCGGTGAACTCAACGAAGCGGAGCACCTGAGTGGATCCGGCGCGGCGGTTGCGGCTGGCAGACTCCTTAAAGGATTCGATGCTGCCGATGGCGAAGGACGCCTGATCCACAGGGATAAAGATATTCCGCACTCCTTTGCCCTGGATGGTCTGAACATAGCCGTCCGTGACCAGACGGGCGATAGCCCGGCGCAGGGTATTGCGGGAGCATTCATATTGAGGAATCAGGGAATTTTCGGAAGGGAGGAGCTCTCCCTGAGGAAATTCGCCGGATTCTATTTTTAGTTTCAGATCTTTATAGATCGATTCGTATTTACTTTTGGGCATATCTGTCTTCCTTACACTGAGCTTGTTTAAACATTTCAGAAATATTATATCGGCAGGAGTAAAAAAAGTCAAGAAATGGGGTTGACTTGTTTAAACAAGTGTGTTATCTTAAAGTTGTTCAAACAAGTTAAGTGAAATGAGGAGGAAGGGTTTATCATGGCAAAGTATGAGAAGGATGTCCGGGAACTGCTGGAGGCCATCGGCGGCAAGGGCAATATTTCCGCGGTATCCCATTGCATGACCAGAATGCGTTTTGTACTGGCGGATGAAAAGAAAGCGGATGTGAAGCGGATTGAGGGGATTTCCAGCGTAAAGGGGACATTTACTCAGGCGGGACAGTTTCAGGTGATCATCGGAAACGATGTATCTACCTTTTTCAATGAATTTACTGCCTGTGCAGGAGTAGAAGGGGTGAGCAAAGAAGCGGCCAAGCAGGCGGCGAAGAGCAATCAGACCTGGATTCAGCGGATGATGAGCAATCTGGGAGAGATTTTTGCGCCCATTATTCCTGCCCTGATCTGCGGAGGTCTGGTCCTGGGCTTCAGAAACGTGATTGACAGCATCGCCTTTTTTGAGAACGGGACGAAAACTCTGGTGCAGATTTCTCAGTTCTGGGCAGGAGTGGACAGCTTTCTCTGGCTGATCGGAGAGGCGGTCTTCTGGCTGCTGCCGGTGGGAATCGTCTGGTCCATTACGAAGAAAATGGGAACCACTCAGATCCTGGGCATTATTCTGGGTCTGACGCTGGTATCTTCCCAGCTGCTGAACGGCTTCAGCGTGGCGTCTACGCCGGCGGACCAGATTCCCGTATGGGATTTTGGCTTTGCTCAGGTGAAGATGATCGGTTATCAGGGACAGGTGATTGCCGCCATGATGGCAGGCTTTGTACTGGTGTATTTGGAAAAATTCTTCCGGAAGCACTGTCCGGCGGTGGTGAGCATGATCGTGGTTCCCTTCTGCTCTCTGGTCCCCGCAGTATTTGTGGCTCACATGATCGTAGGCCCTATCGGCTGGGCCATTGGAAATGCCATCGGCAATGTGGTATATGCGGGACTTACCTCTAACGTCCGCTTCATATTTGCTGGAATCTTCGGTCTGGTGTACGCTCCCATTGTTATGACAGGACTGCATCATATGACCAATGCCATCGATTCCCAGCTGGTGACCGCCACGGGAGGTACCATGCTCTGGCCCATGATCGCCCTGAGCAATATCGCCCAGGGTTCCAGCGTGCTGGCCATGAGCGTACTTCAGAAAAAGAACGAGAGAGCGCAGCAGGTGAACGTTCCCGCCCTGATCTCCTGCTATCTGGGAGTTACGGAACCGGCTCTGTTCGGTGTAAACTTAAAATACGGTTTTCCGCTGGTGTGCGGCATGATCGGTTCCGGATGCGCGGCTCTGATCTCTGTAGGCTTCGGCGTGGAGGCCGCAAGCATCGGCGTAGGCGGTCTCCCCGGCATTCTGTCCATTTTCCCGCAGTTCTGGGGCATTTTTGCGGCTGCCATGGCGGCAGCTGTGGTGATTCCCTTCTGCCTGACCTACCTTGTGGGAAGCAGAAAGCTGACGGCCGGAGAAAGAATGGGAGAAGAGATTCCGGAAGACGGTACGCAGGTACAGGAAGACGGAGAAGAGCAGCGGGAAGAGGCAGGAACGGAAGAAGAGCTGAAGGCATTTTTAAGCGGCCGTGCTGTGCCGCTGGAGGAGGTTCCGGACGAGGTATTTTCTCAGAAGGTTATGGGAGACGGAATGGCAATTCTTCCTTCCGACAATACGGTGCTGGCCCCGGCAGACGCTCAGGTAAGCGTGGTGATGGAGGATTCCCGCCATGCCTGCGGGCTGACGCTGGGAAACGGCATGGAGGTGCTGATCCATGTGGGGATCGATACGGTGAATATGCAGGGAGACGGTTTTGAACTGCTGGTAAAGCAGGGAGAGCGGGTGCGCTGCGGACAGCCGCTGCTCCGTTTTGATCCGGAAAAGATCAAAGCGGCCGGGCTGCCTGCGATTACGGTGCTGGTTGTGACGGACGAAGGGGACGGAAAGCAGCTGAAGTTTGTGACGGGAACGGATGTGAAGGCGGGAGAGAGCGCGGTTGCCCGTTTTTGCTGACGGAGAGCTTGAAAAAACAGGAGGAGCATATATGACGGATTTCAGAAAGAGCACGGTTTATCAGATCTATCCCAAGTCTTTTTATGACAGCAACGGGGACGGCCTGGGCGATCTGCGGGGAATCATGGAGAAGCTGGATTATATTAAGGAACTGGGAGCGGATTATATCTGGATGACGCCGTTTTTCCTGTCCCCTCAGAAGGATAACGGCTATGACGTGGAGGATTATTACCGCATTGATCCCCGCTACGGAACTATGGAGGACTTTGAGGAGCTGTCGGCGGAAGCGGAGAAAAGAGGGATCCGGCTGATGCTGGACATGGTATTCAACCACACCTCTGACCGCCATGAATGGTTCAGAAAGGCTTTGGAGGGAGACGAAAAATACAGGAACTTCTATATCTGGAAGAAGGGAAAGGAACCGGGCGTGCCGCCGACCAACTGGGAAAGCAAGTTCGGAGGAAGCGCCTGGCAGTACGTGGAAAAGTTTGACGAATATTACCTCCACCTGTTCGACGTGTCCCAGCCGGATCTGAACTGGGATAATCCGCAGGTGCGGGAGGAGATCCGCAAGGTGGTGCGGTTCTGGATGGGAAAAGGCGTGAAGGGCTTCCGGTTTGACGTGATCAACCTGATCAGCAAGGGGGATTTTCTGGATGACCATGAGGGAGACGGACGCAGGTTCTATACCGACGGCCCCCATATACACCAGTATCTTCAGGAACTGAACCGGGAGACCTTCGGTAAGGATGCGGAGATTATCACGGTAGGAGAAATGTCCAGCACCTCCATGGAGAACTGCTATCAGTATGCTTCTGAGGATGGAAAAGAGCTGTCCATGGTGTTCAGCTTCCATCATCTGAAGGTGGATTTTATGGGAAATGAGAAATGGGTTCTGGTGCCCTACGATTTCCGGAAGCTGAAGGAGATCCTGTTTTCCTGGCAGAAGGGTATGGCAGAGCACCGGGCCTGGAATGCGGTGTTCTGGTGCAATCATGATCAGCCCCGGGTGGTATCCCGGTTCGGAAGCGAAGGGAAATACTGGAAGGAATCGGCTAAAATGCTGGGAACGGCCATACACTGTCTGAGAGGAACGCCCTACATTTATCAGGGAGAAGAGCTGGGGATGACCAATCCGGGATTTACGGATATTTCTCAGTACAGGGACGTGGAAAGTCTGAACCACTTCCGGATCCTTCAGGAAAAGGGGCTTACGGAGCAGGATGCCTACAGGATTCTGCAGGTCCATTCCAGAGACAACAGCCGGACGCCCATGCAGTGGACCGGACAGGCCAACGGAGGCTTTACGGAGGGAGAACCGTGGATGGAGGTTACGAAAAACTGTTCCTACATCAATGCGGAAGCGGAGCTGGCAGACGGGGATTCCGTGTTCCGCCACTACCAGAAACTGGTAAGGCTGAGAAAAGAATATGATGTGATTTCCATGGGAGACGTAAAGCCTCTGGCAGAGGAGCATCCTCAGGTGTTCGCCTATGAGAGAACCTGGAAGGATGAAGAGCTTCTCGTGGTAAATAATTTCTACGGGCGGGAGACCGTATGGAGCTCCGGCTTGGACACGGCAGGCTTTGAAAAGCTGCTGGGGAACTATGAGGACGGCTGTCCGGAAAACGGAACCTTCCGGCTCAGACCGTTTGAAACCATGGTGCTGTTCCGGAGAAAGTAAAGACGTAAGGCCGAAAACGGAAAAACGCGGAAGCGCAGAGGATGCGCAGTCCGCGTTTTTCTCGATTTCGGGGGGAAGATCAGCCGTCTTCCTGTGCCTGAACCGCCGGCTTTTCCCAGGAAAAGGCCGCTCCGGCGTCCAGCATGCCGCCGGTGGAGACAAGGCCGGAGAGACTGTCCAGCTTCCTGGCAGATTGAAGAATGGCGTTCCGGACATCCTGCAGGGAAAAATCTGTCCGATAGGAGTAGAGAAGGGCTGCGGTGCCGGTGACCATGGGCGCTGCCATGGAGGTGCCGCTTAAGAATCCGTAGCCTTCCGGTATGGTGCTTACGATATAAGAGCCCGGGGCGGCGATATCCGCATTCTGCGGCCCGTAATTGGAGGAGGCGGCCAGGCGGCCGTCAAACATCAAATTGGAAACGGTGATGATGTTTTCGTGGGGCAGACTGGCAGGATAAGTGGGGGAATCATCAATATTGCAGCCGATTCCGTATTGGTCCCCGTTTCCGGCAGCCACGATAAACAGCATGGAGGAGCTGCGGATCGCTTCCGAAAGCTCCGGGCTGGAGTTGAGGGAGCAGAAGCTCAGGTTGCAGATGGAAGCGCCGTTTGCTTCCGCATACTGTATGGCGCGGATGACATCCTCCGGACTTCCCACACCCTGGGAGGTGCCGAGAGCCTTTAAGGGCATGATCTTGATATGCTCAGAAGCGGCGATGCCGGCGATTCCTCCGTCCTTTCGTCCTGCCGCAATAGTCCCCGCCACATGGGTGCCGTGGGTGTCCTCGCCGGAAAAGAGAGTAAAGACAAAGGGATCGTCATAGAAAAAATCCCAGCCGAAAAGATCGTCCGCATAGCCGTTTCCGTCATTGTCGATTCCGTCTCCCGGAATTTCGTCTTCATTGATCCAGACAGAGGAGACGAGATCCGGGTGAAAAATATCCACGCCTGTGTCAATGACGGCCACCACCACGTCCCGGTTTGTCTGGGAGACATCGTAGAGTTCCCAGGCGGGCAGGATATTAATATCTATTCCGGACACGGCATCGGTGGTCAGAACCTCATAGGCGCCCGGTTCATTGGGAATGGGAAGGCCGGAATGGGAATCGCCTTCCGGAGCGGTGTAGGCGGAGCCTCCGTAGGAGAAGCGGTTCCGGATCTCCACCAGCTGCAGGTCTCCGTCATTTTTCAGCCCCCACTGATACTGTGCGTAGCCGTCCCGGGGAGAAAGGTTGGTCACTCCCGGGCCGACCTCGGCGATGCGGAAGCTCTCCGATTCCGGGACATGAGAGAAGGCCGCGGCGCAGGCGGCAGTCAGGCAGGCAGCCATGGCTGTTCCTTGAAAAAAGGGCATAAATGGTCTCCTTTCATGATAGAATGCATAGATCGCAGGAGAGGCTCCTGTCAAGTGTCCTCAGTATAGCATATTTTACGGAGAAAAGTCAGAAAAATGTGGGAGATTTCTTTTCCCCCCAAAAACCTTGTGCTATGATAGAGGGGAAACAATCCTGAAGGGGCAGGAGGGGAAGCGATGGAGGAACGGCAGTTTCGCAATAAAATCCAGTGGTTTACATTTGCGTTCAGCATATTGGTGGTGTGGGTTCACTCCGTCAATGCGGAGCTGTACCTGGGAGGAGGTCCCGCAGCCGAAGGGCTGAAAAGAGCGGAGTCTCTGCTGGAAAAGGGGTTGGGACAATTTGCGGTTCCCGGCTTTTTTATGATATCCGCCTGTCTGTTTTATCGGAATTTCTGCTGGGAAAAGCTGGGAAGCAAATGGCGTTCCCGGTTCCGTTCTCTGGCGGTTCCGTTTTTTCTGTGGAACGGAATTTACTATCTGGGCTACGTGCTGGCCAGCAGGATGCCGGGACTGACGGATATTGTGGGGAAGGGAGTGGTTCCCTTAAACGGCAGGATGATTTTTGAGGCGGTGGTAAATTATCGGTTCAATGCCGTTTTCTGGTATCTGTACCAGCTGATTTGGCTGGTCGCGCTCACTCCGGTGCTTTACGGTCTGCTCCGGAGCAGGGGCGGAGCGGTGCTCTGCACGGCAGGGGCGGCGGTATGCGTATGGCTTCAGCTGGATTTTCCGCTGATTAATGAGGACTCTCTGCTGTATTATACGGCGGCGGCAGCGCTTGCGGTGCACCGGAAGGATCTGACGGAGAGGGGAGCGGGGAGGAAAGGAATTCTTCAGGGACTATTTCTTTCGGGAGCGGGGGCCCTCTGCGGCCGGATATACCTGCAGGGAGGAACGGTGGGCTTTCTTGTGTTCTGCCGCCTGCTGATTCCCATGGGAATGTGGAGGCTGACGGATCCGGCCTGGCTGCCGGAGGTGAAGCCGTGGATGAAGGATACCTTTTTTCTTTATGCCACTCACTTTGCCCTTGTGCGGCTTATCAACAAGACGGGAGCCGTTCTGTTTCCCGGAAGCCTGACGGCGGCAGCAGCGCTGTTCTGTCTCATGCCGTGGCTGTGCCTTGCATGCTCCAGGGGCATGCGCGCAGTGCTGAAACGGTATTTTCCCCGGCTGTGGGCCTGCCTGAGCGGAGGGAGAGATTACTGAGCGCAGGGAGAGCCGGCGGGGCAAATTTTCGGAAAATAGGATATAAATACTTGAAAAGACAAAACAAAACGTGTATGATGGAAAATAAATTATTTGTTCAAGACAGGAGGAGAGTATATGGGAAGAATCTATAATTTTTCGGCCGGACCGGCTACGCTGCCGGAGGCAGTGCTTCAGGAAGCTGCGGAGGAGATGCTGGACTACAGAGGAACAGGGATGTCGGTGATGGAAATGAGTCACCGTTCAAAGGCATACGAGACGATCCACAACGAAGCGATTGCGGATCTGAGAGAGCTGATGAATATTCCGGATAACTACAAGGTGCTGTTTCTCCAGGGCGGAGCGTCCACGCAGTTTGCCATGATTCCCATGAACCTGATGAAAAACCGCGTGGCGGATTATATCATCACGGGACAGTGGGCGAAAAAAGCATACAAAGAGGCTCAGCTGTACGGAAAGGCAAATGCCGTTGCCTCCAGTGAGGATAAGATGTTTACCTATATTCCGGACTGCTCGGATCTTCCCATTTCACCGGATGCAGATTACGTTTATATCTGCCAGAACAATACGGTGTTCGGAACGAAGTACCACACCCTTCCCAACACAAAGGGAAAGCTGCTGGTGGCAGACGTCTCTTCCTGTTTCCTGTCAGAACCCATTGACGTAACTCAGTACGGAATCGTCTACGGCGGCGTTCAGAAAAACGTGGGACCGGCCGGTACGGTGATCGTGATCATAAGAGAGGATCTGATCACCGACGACGTGCTTCCCGGCACGCCCACCATGCTTCGCTACAAGACTCATGCCGACGCCAATTCTCTTTATAATACCCCGCCGACCTACGGCATCTACATCTGCGGCAAGGTGTTCAAATGGCTGAAGCAGAGAGGCGGTCTGGCGGCCATGAGAGACTACAATGAGAAAAAAGCCTCCATCCTTTACGATTACCTGGATCAGAGCCAGATGTTTAAGGGAACGGTGGAGAAGAAGGACCGGTCTCTCATGAACGTACCCTTTGTTACGGGAAATCCGGAGCTGGATGCCAAGTTTATCCAGGAGGCCAAGGAGAGAGGCCTGGAGAATCTGAAGGGCTACCGCACCGTGGGAGGAATGAGGGCAAGCATCTACAATGCCATGCCCATGGACGGAGTGATCGCTCTGGTAGAATTTATGAGGGATTTTGAGAGGAGAAACGGATAATGAAAAAGATTCATTGCTTAAATGCAATTTCCAAATACGGGACGGATCTGCTGACAGCGGACTATGAGCTGACGGAGCAGATGGACGGAGCAGACGGCGTGCTGGTGCGCAGCGCAGCCATGCACGATATGGACCTTCCTGACAGCCTGCTGGCGGTAGCCAGAGCGGGAGCCGGGGTGAACAACATTCCTCTGGAAAAGTGCGCGGAGAAGGGAATCGTGGTTTTCAATACTCCGGGAGCCAATGCAAACGGAGTGAAGGAACTGGTTCTGGCCGGCCTGGTGCTTGCCTCCAGAGACGTGGTGGGAGGAATTCAGTGGGTGCAGTCCATTAAGGACGATCCCAATATTGCCAAGGCGGTGGAGAAGGGAAAGAAGGCCTTTGCCGGCTGTGAAATCAGAGGGAAAAAGCTGGGCGTTGTCGGCTTGGGAGCCATCGGAGCCGAGGTGGCCAATGCAGCCGCTGCTCTGGGCATGGAGGTTTACGGCTATGACCCGTTTATTTCCGTAAACGGGGCCTGGATGCTTTCCAGGGACGTAAAGCACATTACCAATGCAGATGAGATCTATACTCAGTGCGATTACATCACTCTGCACGTTCCTCTTCTGGACAGCACCAGAGGAATGATCAGCGCTTCCGTGCTTCAGGAGATGAAGGACGGAGTGGTGGTGCTGAATTTCTCCAGAGACGTGCTGGTGGATGAGGATGCCATGGCAGAGGCGCTGAACTCCGGAAAGGTAAAGAAATATATTACGGATTTCCCCAATCCCAAATCGGTGAACATGGCAGGGGCAGTTGTGATTCCCCACTTAGGCGCGTCCACGGAGGAATCGGAGGATAACTGTGCGAAAATGGCCGTACAGGAGATCATGGATTATCTGGAGAACGGAAATATCCGCAACTCCGTAAACTTCCCCAACTGCGATATGGGCGTATGCAAGGCAGCCAGCCGCCTGACCGTGCTTCACAGAAATATTCCCAACATGATCGGACAGATCACGTCTGTTCTGGCGGCCGAGGGAATCAATATTTCCGATATGACCAATAAGAGCCGGGATAAATTTGCATATACCATGCTGGAGCTGGAGCAGAAGGCGGCAGAGGAGGCGGTGGAACGCATCCGCGCCATCGACGGCGTGCTGCGGGTGAGAGTGCTCTGATCCCTGATCTGATATGGAGACTATTCAGCCGGCCGGGCTTCTGAGGGAGGTCCGGCCGGCAGATTCGGAAGGAGAACAAAAGAGATGGCAGTAGTCAGACCCTTTCGATGCATCAGGCCTACGCCTGGGCAGGCAGAAAAGGCAGCGTCTCTTCCCTATGACGTATTCAGCGAGGAAGAGGCAAGAAAAGCAGTGGAGGGAAATCCCCTCTCTTTTTTAAACATTGACCGGCCGGAGACGCAGTTTCCCAGAGGAACGGATCCTTACGGAGAAGAGGTTTACCGGAAGGGCCGGGAACTTCTGGAGCAGAGGCTGAGCGAGGGCGTTTACCAGAAAGACACGGTGGAAGCCTTCTATATCTATGAGCTTACCATGGAGGGGAGATCCCAGACCGGTTTGGTGTGCTGTTCCTCTGTGGATGATTATGTAAACGGAGTGGTAAAGAAGCATGAAAACACCAGGGAGGAGAAGGAGCAGGACCGGATCCGCCACGTAGATGTGCTGGATGCTCAGACCGGCCCGATCTTTCTGGCGTATCGGGCGTCAAAAGAGATCGATCATCTGGTGGAGCTGAGGAAGAGCGGTAAGCCTCCAATTTATGATTTTACGGCGGAGGACGGAATCCGTCATCGCGTCTGGGAGGTAAAGAGCCTGGAAAAGGTGACGGCTTTTGAGCGGCTGTTTGAGGCCGTGCCTGCCACTTACATTGCGGACGGTCATCACCGGGCGGCGTCAGCGGTGAAGGTATGCCTGAAGCGCAGGGAAGAGAATCCGGGATATACGGGAAAAGAACCGTTTAACTATTTTCTGTCGGTGCTCTTTCCCCATGACCAGCTGATGATTCTTCCGTATAATCGGGTAATCCGGGATATGAACGGAATGACCCGGGAGGAGCTGCTGGAGAAGATTTCCCAGAATTTTCTGGTAGAAAAAGCAGGGGAGAGAGGATGTTCCCCCTTCCAGCCGTCCAAAAAGGGGCAGTTCGGCCTGCTGGCGGGAGACAGCTGGTACAGCCTGGAGATCCGGCCGGAGATCATGAAAAGGGCGGAAGCCGATCCGGTGAAGAGCCTGGATGTTTCCCTGCTCCAGGATTGTCTGTTGGAGCCGGTGCTGGGGATCCGTGACCCCAGAACGGATAAGAGGATCGATTTTGTGGGAGGAATCCGCGGACTGGGCGAGCTGGAGCGCCGCACGGAGGAAGATATGGCTCTGGCAGTTTCCATGTATCCCACTTCCATTGAGGAGCTGTTTGCCGTTGCGGATGCAGGGCTTCTCATGCCGCCCAAATCCACCTGGTTCGAGCCGAAGCTGAGGAGCGGACTGTTTATTCACCAGCTGCGGTAGGCGCCGGGAGACGGATTTTATATAAGAAAAATCAACCCGCCTGTCTGCGTGCAGGCGGGGAATTTTTTATAAAAAATTAGCACTCGACCGTTGACAGTGCTAATAAAATGTGGTATGTTATAGTACGTATAGAACAGAGACAAAAGGAGGCGTTGTTATGAATATCAGCAAGTTTACTCAGAAATCTCTGGAAGCGGTCCAGAACTGCGAAAAATTGGCATATGAGCATGGAAATCAGCAGATCGAGCAGGAGCATCTGCTTTTGAGTCTGTTGACGATAGAAGACAGCCTGATTTTGAAATTGGTTACCAAAATGGGCATTTCCGGAGAAATGTTTGCCGATGAGGCCAGGCGGTATGTGGAGCAGCTGCCCAAGGTGAGCGGCTCCGGACAGGTGTATGTAAGCAGTGACTTGAATAAGGTCCTGGTAAGCGGAGAGGACGAGGCCAAGGCCATGGGAGACGAATACGTTTCCGTGGAGCACCTGTTTCTGGCCATGCTTCGCCAGCCGGACCGCACCATGAAGGAGATGTTCCGGCAGTACGGGATCACCAGAGAGAGCTTTCTGCAGGCCCTGTCCACCGTCAGGGGAAACCAGAGAGTGGTGAGCGACAATCCGGAGGCGACCTATGATACCCTGGAAAAGTATGGCTACGATCTGGTGGAACGGGCCAGGGAACAGAAGCTGGATCCGGTGATCGGCCGGGACAGCGAAATCCGCAACGTAGTGAGAATCCTGTCCAGGAAGACGAAGAACAACCCGGTGCTGATCGGTGAACCCGGCGTGGGAAAGACGGCCGTGGTGGAGGGCCTGGCCCAGAGAATTGTCCGGGGAGATGTGCCGGAGGGGCTGAAGGACAGAAAGCTGTTCGCTTTGGACATGGGAGCTTTGATTGCGGGAGCAAAGTACAGAGGCGAATTTGAGGAACGTCTGAAGGCGGTCCTGGAGGAAGTGAAGAAGAGCGAGGGGCAGATCATTCTGTTCATCGATGAGCTGCATACCATCGTGGGAGCGGGAAAAACGGAAGGCTCCATGGATGCGGGCAACCTGCTGAAGCCCATGCTGGCCAGGGGAGAGCTTCACTGTATCGGAGCCACAACCCTGGACGAATACAGAAAGTATATTGAAAAAGACGCGGCCCTGGAGCGGCGTTTCCAGCCGGTGCTGGTGGACCAGCCTTCGGTGGAGGATACCATTTCTATTTTGAGAGGACTGAAAGAGCGGTATGAGGTATATCACGGAGTGAAGATTACGGACTCCGCCCTGGTGTCGGCGGCAGTTCTCTCCGACCGTTACATTACGGACCGTTTCCTTCCGGACAAGGCCATCGATCTGGTGGATGAGGCCTGCGCTCTGATCAAAACGGAGCTGGATTCCATGCCCACGGAGCTGGATGAGCTCTCCAGAAAGATTATGCAGATGGAAATCGAGGAGGCAGCCTTAAAGAAAGAGACGGATCATTTGAGCAAGGACCGCCTGGCGGATCTGCAGAAAGAGCTGGCAGAGCTGCATGATCAGTTTGCGGCAAAGAAGGCTCAGTGGGAGAATGAAAAAGCCTCGGTGGATAAGCTGTCCGCCCTCCGGGAGGAGATCGAACAGGTAAATCGGGACATTCAGGAGGCCCAGAGAGTTTATGACCTGAATAAGGCGGCGGAGCTGCAGTACGGAAAGCTGCCTCAGCTGCAGAAACAGCTGGAGCAGGAGGAGGAGAAGGTCAAAAACGAGGATCTGAGCCTGGTGCACGAGAGCGTAACAGAGGATGAGATCGCCAGGATTGTGTCGAAATGGACCAACATCCCCGTGGCGAAGCTGACGGAGAGCGAGCGGAGCAAGACCCTTCATCTGGATGAAATTCTCCACAAGAGAGTGGTAGGACAGGACGAAGGCGTGGAAAAGGTGACGGAGGCCATTATCCGCTCCAAGGCCGGGATCAAGGATCCCACAAAGCCCATCGGCTCTTTCCTGTTCCTGGGCCCCACCGGTGTGGGAAAAACAGAACTGGCAAAGGCTCTGGCGGAAGCGCTGTTTGACGATGAGGGCAATATGGTCCGGATCGATATGAGCGAATACATGGAGAAGCATTCCGTTTCCAGACTGATCGGAGCGCCTCCCGGATATGTGGGCTATGACGAAGGCGGGCAGCTGACGGAGGCAGTGCGGCGCAAGCCTTATTCCGTAGTGCTGTTTGACGAGGTGGAAAAGGCCCATCCCGACGTGTTCAACGTGCTGCTTCAGGTGCTGGATGACGGACGAATCACTGACTCTACGGGAAAAACCGTGGATTTTAAAAATACCATCCTGATCATGACTTCCAATATCGGCTCTCAGTACCTGCTGGAGGGAATTGACGAGCAGGGAAATATCAAACCGGAAGCGGAGGCTATGGTCATGAATGACCTGAGAGCTCATTTCCGCCCGGAGTTTCTGAACCGGCTGGATGAGACGATCCTGTTCAAACCGCTGACGAAAGCCAATATCGGAGGCATCATCGATCTGCTGGTGGAGGATGTGAACCGCCGTCTGGCAGACAAGGAACTGTCCATTGAACTGACCGATTCGGCGAAGGCCTATGTGGTTGAAAACGGCTATGATCCGGTCTACGGAGCCCGCCCGCTGAAGAGATTCCTGCAGAAGCATGTGGAGACCCTGGCGGCAAAGATGATTCTGGAGGATAAGGTTCGGGTAGGAGACCGAATTGTGATCGACACATCGGAGGACAACAGCAGACTGATCGGATATACGGAATAAAATCTCTCCGTTCTGCATACATATAGAAGTGGTATTGCAGAACGTCAAGGAGGGAGGAGTTGCGTATGGCAAGAGGAAGAAAGTGCAGCAGGGAAAAGCTTCAGGAGAGACTTCTGGAGCTTCAGGAGGCCATTGAAAAGCAGGAGGAAAATCTGAACAGGCTGAAAGCGGAGAAGAGGGAATGTGAAAAATCCATCCGCAGTCTGGAGACGGACGAGCTGCTGGAGCTGATGGCCCGGAAAAATATGACCGTGGACGATGTGCGCAGTGCCATAGAGGGAGCGGAGACGGCTTAGGGCCGCCTCCGCTCCCGGCGATTTTGGGAGGGAAAGGGCGCATTGACGGTGAGAATGAGGAACGGTATAATGAGAGCATCGGGCGATTTGACCGGAAGAATACCTTAAGAGCCGGACCGTTCCGGCAGAAGGACGGAGGAAACCATGCTGACCACTCTGATTATACCCTGCTACAACGAAGAGCAGGTGCTCCCGCTTTTTTACCGCAGTTTGACGGAGACGGCGGAAGAGCTGAAGGAAAAAAGTGAGTTTGAATTTATATTTGTCAATGACGGCTCCAAAGACAGAACCTTGGAGCTTTTAAAAGAACTGGCGTGTAAGGACGAACGGGTGACTTATCTGTCCTTTTCCAGGAATTTCGGCAAGGAGGCGGCTATGTTCGCAGGGCTGAAAAACGCCGGGGGAGATTATGCGGCCATTATGGATGCGGATATGCAGGATCCCCCTTCCCTGCTGCCGGAGATGTTCCGCATTATGGAGGAGGGTTATGACTGTGTGGCTACCAGGCGTGTCTCCCGGGTGGGGGAGCCTCGGCTGCGGTCCCTGGGAGCCAGAATGTTTTACCGGATCATCAATCGGATCTCAGATGCGGATATTGTGGACGGGGCCAGGGACTTCCGCCTGATGAAAAGAGAAATGGTGGATGCGGTGGTGGCTATGGGCGAATACCACCGGTTTTCCAAGGGGATTTTCGGCTGGGTAGGCTTCCGCACTTTCTGGCTTCCCTATGAGAATGTGGAGAGGGCGGCAGGAGAAACGAAATGGAGCTTCTGGAGCCTGCTGAAATATTCCGTAGAGGGGATTATCAACTTTTCTCAGGCGCCGTTAGCGATCGCCTCCTGGAGCGGAATCGGACTGACGGGAGTATCCTTCCTTATGATTCTTTTTATTGTGGTGAGGAAGCTGATGTTCGGCGATCCGGTGGCCGGCTGGCCGTCCCTGGCGTGCATTATTGTGTTTCTGGGCGGGGTTCAGCTGCTCTGCATGGGCATTATGGGCCAGTATCTGGCGAAGACCTATATGGAGGTAAAGGGAAGGCCTCACTACATTATCGGCGAGACCAACAGGGAGAATGTCACCAAAATATCGTAAGATTCTTTAAGAATCCGTAATGTTTTCGTTATTGAATGGCTGCCGGGAAGCAGGTATGATTAGAGAGTAATATTTTGACAGAATTGGAGGCAGAAGCGATTATGAGAAAACATTGGATCAAAGGAGGAACGGCTTTCCTGTGCTCTCTGGTCCTGCTGGCGGCAGCGGCCATGACCGCCTACGGGGAGAATGGTGCCGGAACGGCGGCGGAGACTGTGAGCGGGACGGAAGCGGCGCCGGAAGTGACTGCGGAAGGGTCCATTACCTCCTGCCTGATCACAGACGGAGGCAATACGGTTCGGGCAGAGGCACAGTGCAACGGGCAGCTGGAGAACACAGACGGCTATCTGTACCTTTTTGAATTAAAGCCATATGAAGATGCCATCGGAGGGCGGACGGACTATGCCGCCTGGGCGGAAGGAGGGACGTCGGCGGTCTTTTCTCTGGCGCTGAACCGGGGAAGTGAGTCAGACCGGCTTTACAGCAAATTCGTGCTGGCGGTGAAAACCGAGAACGGATATGAAGAAATCAGCAAGCCCCATTATATTACCAATCCGGAGGTGGTGGCGGCCAACCAGGACGCCTACAAGGCTCCGCTGTCCAAAAAAGGACTGCAGATGGAGATCAGCCAGCTGGGAGACGCGTTTCAGCTGGGAGTAAAGCACAGCAGCGTGAACATTGCGTTCCACCAGATTCTGGGAGAGGGCATTGATTATGAATATGACGGGAAGGTCTACCATTTCAGCAAGCCGGTTATAGAAAGCTATGACGAGACCATCAGCGCCATGTCCAATAAGGACATTACGGTGACAGCCATTATCCTGAACGGATGGAATCCGGCTACGCCCGACCTGATTGTTCCGGGTACTACCCAGAAATCAAACGTGTTTTATTATATGCCCAATGTGACCACTCAGGCGGGCTTTGAAGAAACCAGAGCCATCGCCGCCTTCCTGGCAGAGCGGTACAGCGGAGCCAATCCGGATTACGGAAAGGTTTCCAACTGGATCATCGGAAATGAGATCAATAACCAGCAGTGGAACCACATGGGAGCGACGGATATTACCAACTACGTTCAGACCTATCAGGATGCGTTCCGCGTATTCTATACGGCGATCAAGAGCACCAGCGCCAATGACCGGGTATTCTTTTCCCTGGACTACAACTGGCACAATGAGGCGGATGGCCAGCTGAAATACGGCGGCAAGGATATTATCGACTATTTCAATTCCATTGCCAATGTTCAGGGGCAGATAGACTGGGGAGTAGCCTACCATCCTTATCCCTGCCCCATGACGGACGCGGTTTTCTGGGATGATGCTCAGACAGGCCTGATTACCAACGATCTCAGCTCTCCGGTGGTAAACTTTATCAATCTGAACGTGCTGACGGATTATCTGGCTACCACGGCGTTCCAAAAGCCCAACGGAGAGGTAAGAAACATTATGCTGACGGAGGA
The DNA here is from genome assembly GCA_944377325.1 of uncultured Lachnospiraceae bacterium. Classification (GTDB taxonomy): domain Bacteria; phylum Bacillota; class Clostridia; order Lachnospirales; family Lachnospiraceae; genus Lachnoclostridium_A. The sequence goes on along the minus strand of CALWEP010000053.1, from coordinate 3,356 downwards.
GGGCTTTACGGCCACCAACGCCAACGGAGACAACTTATCTTTGGTGCAGGCGGCTGCCTATGCCTATTCCTACTATCTGGTTGACAGCAATCCCTATATTGACGCCTATATTCTCAGCCGTCAGGTGGATGCTCCGTCGGAGGTCAATATGGGCCTGGCCTTTGGCCTGTGGAGCTGTGACATGAGCAAGCCCGATCAGATCATTCCTCAGCAGAGAAGAAAGCTGTGGGAGGTATTCCGGGATATTGACAACGCCAAAAAGACTCTGGAGACAACGGAGTTTGCCAAATCCATTATCGGGATCGAGCGGTGGAGCGATGTGATTCCCGATTTCAGATGGAAGAATCAGGAGAATTGACGGAATGCTCCGGCATGGTGAAAATCCAAGCCGGGGCATATTTTTATTTGTCTTGAAACTTTGCGGCGCTGCCGGCCGTCTAAAGGATAAAGAGAAAGAGAGGAGGCGGCAGAATGAAGAACCGGCTGGAAAGTGAAACGGAAAGAGTGCTTCTTGAAAATTATGAAAAATATTACCGTCTGGCCTACAGCTATGTAAGGTCGGAACAGGATGCGCTGGATATTGTGCAGGAAAGCGCTTATAAAGCCATAAGAGACTGCGGGAAAGTGAGGGAAGAGAGGTATATCGGCACATGGATCTATCGAATTGTGGTGAATACGGCCATGGATATGCTGAGGCGTCAGGGAAAGGAGTTTCCCGCAGAACAGGAACGGCAGGAGGATTGGGTTCAGCCCTCCTATGAGCGGCTGGAGCTGGAAGAGATTCTGAACCGGCTGGACGGCAGGGAAAGAACCATTGTGATTCTTCGGTACTTCCAGGACATGAAGCTGGAGGAAATCGGAGAGGTGCTGGGAGAAAATGTGAACACGGTAAAAACGAAGCTCTACAGGGCTTTGAAGAAAATGAGGCTGGAGCTGGAAGGCGGAAGGAGGTAAACCTATGGAAGAACGGAGAAATGAGATAGAAATGCAGGAGCTGAAGAGACAGTATGAGCAGATCAAGGTGCCGGACGAGGCGAAAAGACGGCTGAAGGAGGGAATCCGCATGGCAAAGGAAGAGAAGAAGAGAAAAAATACCATTTTAAGACTGAAAAGAACGGCGGGAACGGCTGTGGCAGCGGCGGCGGCATTTACGGTGCTGGTAAACGTATCGCCAGCGGCAGCTCAGGCGATGGAGAAAATCCCGGTGGTCGGTGCCATTGCAAAGGTGGTAACCTTTACCACCTATGAGAACCGGAACGGAAGCATGGAGGCAAAGGTGGAAATTCCTCAGATTCAAGCGGACGGAGAGCAGCCGGAGGCAAACAAAGAAATCGAGGAATACGCCAATGAGCTGATCGGGACATATGAGCAGGAAGTCCGGGACAGCCAGGGAGAGGGAAATTATGCTCTGGATTCCTCCTATGATGTGGTTTTTGAAAATGAGACCTATGTGAGCATCCGGATCCGCACCACGGTGGTAATGGCCAGCGGAACGGAATACGTGAAAGTATTCAATGTAAACAAGGCCACGGGAAAGACCGTAGGACTGAAAGAACTGCTGGGAGGCAGGGATGAGCTTCTGGCAGAGATCAGCGCAAACATTGTGAAACAGATGGAGGACCAGATGGCCGCAGATTCCAATGTGATCTATTTTATTCACTCCGATATGCCGGAGACGGATTTCAAGGGTCTGACGGGGGATGAGAGCTTTTATTTCAGCCGGGACGGAGAACTGGTCATTGTCTTTGACGAGTATGAAGTGGCCCCCGGCTACATGGGATCGGTGGAATTTGTCATACCGAAATCCGTAACGGGAGAGCTGAGCTGAACGCCGCTTGGAGGACCGTTTTTCCGGAAAGCACATAAAATAGAAATGAGGACGCTGCCGGGAGAGAGCAATGGCGGAGATCAGTCTGTGTATGATCGTAAAAAATGAAGAAAAGGTACTGGGGCGCTGCCTGGAGTCGGTGCAGGGACTGGCGGATGAGATCGTAATCGTGGATACGGGATCGGAGGACAGGACGAAGGAGATTGCCGGGCAGTATACCGACCTGATTTATGAAATTCCGTGGAAGGACGATTTCGCCTGGGCACGGAATTTCTCTTTTTCCAAGGCCGGAAAGGAATACTGTATGTGGCTGGACGGGGACGATGTGATTTCTCCGGACAACAGGGAAAAATTTCTGAAAGAAAAGGCGGGGTTGGACGGATCGGAGGATATGATCATGATGAAGTACGGCATGGATTTCGGCCCGGACGGACAGCCGGCGTTTGTCTATTACAGAGAGCGGATTGTGAAAAACCATAAGGGTTTTGTATGGAAGGGGCGGGTCCACGAGGCCATTGAGCCCGGAGGAAAGATCGTATACTGGGATACGGCGGTTTACCATAAAAAGGAGGGGCCGGGAGAACCGGGGAGAAATCTGCGCATTTATGAAAAGATGAAGGCGGACGGGGAGCCGTTCGGCCCCAGAGAGCTGTTTTATTATGGAAGAGAGCTTCTGTATAACGGACGCCCTCAGGAGGGAGCCGCAATTCTGAGGACGTTTCTGGATCGGGAGGACGGGTGGAAGGAAAACAAGGTGGAGGCCTGCCTTAATCTGGCCTCCTGCCTGGAACAGCTGGGGAAAAGGCAGGAGGAGCTGCAGGCTCTGCTCAGGTCTCTGGAATGGGGAACTCCCCGGGCGGAGATATGCTGCGGGATCGGCAGGTGGTTCATGGAAAAGGAGGATTGGAAAACGGCGGCATTCTGGTATGGGCAGGCCCTTGGAGCAGAAAGACCGGACAGACACGGAGGGTTTGTAAGGGAGGAATGCTACAGATATCTGCCGGAGGTCCAGCTCTGCGTCTGCTGGGACCGCATGGGAGAGCCGGAGGAGGCGTACCGGCACCACGTAAAGGCCAGGGAGATCAGGCCTTGGGCTCCGGAGATCAAGCACAATGAGGCGTATTTTCGGGGAAAGAGAAAGTAGGGGCACGAAAGCCCCGGCTCTGAAGCTCGGCCGCAGATAGAACACAACTTGTACCTGCTTCATATTATACAGTACAGACACCGGAAAAGCCCGGCGGGCATATACCGGAACCTGTCCTGACTGAACTATGAACGGGAGGAGTTGGAACTATGAGTTATGATAACAGAATTAACAGCTTTACAAGGCAGGAAGAAACAGAAAGAGAGCGGCCGTGCTGCTGCAGGCTTCCCTGTCCCCCGCCCGGGCCGTGCTGCTGTTGGAGAGGACCGGCCGGCCCTGCCGGCCCCACCGGTCCTATGGGCTGTCCCGGCCCGCGGGGACCGCAGGGGCCCATGGGGTGTCCCGGACCTCGGGGAATGCAGGGCCCTACGGGAGCTACCGGTT